>NZ_JANMUN010000048.1:0-18621 GCF_031391665.1 Ferruginibacter sp. | reverse complement strand
TTCAAACTGCCTGTTAAAAGCAGGCTGCTCTTTTATTGAATATTGAATATTGATTATTGATTGTTGATTATTTTTCTGGAAATAAGCTTTGCTTCCAAATTCAATAATATGCCTGAATTGAATTTGTTCTTCAATACTATCAGCACTTACAAAATCATTTACTGTAAAATCTTTTCTGGTTAAGTTGTCTTCCGTTTCTTCAATGGTAGTTTTTATTACAACCTCCGCATTCCAAATACCAAACGATTCTTCTTCCTGTACAATTTTTTCTTTAATAAAATTCCAGTCCTCACTCCATACTACTGCATTCTCCGGTAAAAATTCTAAAAAAGAAATTTTTTCACCGGTTTCATTCTGTAAAATATCTACATTAGGGATAATGTTTACCTGCAATAATTTTCTTTCGCTCAATTGTGTTTCGGGATGAAAAATTCTTATACTGTCAACCTCGTTACCAAACAATTCTATACGATAAGGTTTTTCGTTACCAAAAGAATAGATATCAAGAATGCCACCACGTACTGCAAACTGCCCCGGCTCATAAACAAAATCGGTTCTTTCAAAACCATAATCTACAAACTTTCCTAAAATGCGGTTTACATCCAGTGTATCGCTTTGCTTTATAGAAATAATATTATCGGAAAGTGTTTTTGATAATACCACTTTTTCAAATAAAGCTTCAGGATAAGTGATAATGATATTTTTATTATTGCCTCCAGCTAATCTTGTCAGCGCTTCGGTACGCAGCATAACATGGCTGGAGTTAAGCAGGCTGTAATTTTTTTTATTTTTAAAAGAAGAAGGAAAATAAAAAAGGTTTAAAGCACCGGTTAAATTTTCTAAGGTGTTATGAAAATAAGCGGCTTCTTCCGCATCTCTTAAAATAATTAAATGATTGAGCTGGCTGGCAGAAGGATGATTAAAAACTGATGTTATTATAAATTGCGATGCACTGCCCTGAAGGCCGGATAAGTGAATTCGCTGCGGTTTAGACAATGTGATGCCATCCACTATTTTAAAACAGCGGGGGTCATTTGCATAATCTTTCAACAACACTTCCAAATTCATTGCGGCTGCAAATATAAGGTACATTTTTTTAGGAGGCTGCCTCAAAAAATACCCAGCAATTGTCATATTGAGTGTATCGAAATATTACAATCGCTGGCAAACAAATCTGTAACCATTTCGATAAACTCAATGTGACAGATTTGTTTGCTTTTGAGACAGTCTCCTAAAAAAATGTGATAGTTGTGTAAGAAAATATTTTTTGTATCTTTCTAACCAAAACTAATAAAATGGCTATAGAACCCTGGCGCACAGCAAAAGTTATTAAAATTGAAAATGAAACTATTAACACCAGAAGATTTTGGTTACAGGTACCCGAACTGGAAAGCTTCGATTTTAAACCCGGCCAGTTTGTAACACTGGATTTGCCCATACATGAAAAAACAAATAAGCGCTGGCGCAGTTATTCCATTGCCAGCTGGCCCGATGGCAGCAATGTGTTTGAACTGGTAATTGTTTATATGGAAGATGGCGCAGGCACTTCTTATTTATTTGATAAAATTGAAGTGGGTAGTGAAATAACTTTTCGTGGCCCCGTTGGCGTTTTCACCTTGCCCGAAGTGTTAGATACCGATTACTATTTAATTTGTACCGGAACCGGCATCGCACCTTTTAGAAGTATGCTGCAACATATTTCACTGCATAATTTGCCGCATAAAAATGTGTATTTAATTTTCGGTACCCGAACAAAAGAAAATTTATTGTATTACGAGGAATTAAAAAACCTGGCAGCAATTAATCCCGGCCTGCATTATATTCCTGTTTTATCAAGAGAAGATTGGGATGGTGTAAAAGGGTATGTACACCAGGTGTATAAAAATTTGATTGAAGAAAAAAAGCAAGGCGATGCATTACCTCCTGCACATTTTTATTTATGCGGCTGGAAGAATATGATTGACGAAGCCAAAAAAACAATTACTGAAATGGGTTACGACAGAAAAGCCATTCACCAGGAATTGTATGGATAAAATAAAATTTATGAAACAAATACAATATTAAAAAAAGCAAAGAACTTTTATAGAACTGCTTATGTTAAACAGGCCGATGTTTATATTGGGTGTATGCATTAAAAATTTGCCGCTATAATTTTAATAACCTTTAATACTAAAAATTATTATGGAAGTAAAAAATTTATTTGATGCCTCTACAAAACAAGATATTATCAACCGCATAAATAAATTAACACCGCAAAGCCCGGCACAATGGGGTAAAATGAATGTGGCACAAATGCTGGCACACTGCCAGATGCCATTGGGTGTTGCAACAGGCAAGCATAAATTAAAAAGCAATTTTTTATTAAGTCTGTTAGGCCCATTTTTTAAAAATAAATTATTTAATGAAGAACCATTTAAGCGTAACTTACCCACCGATAAATCTTTTATTATTGTTAATCCACAGGAGTTTGAAAAAGAAAAACAAAATTTAATTGATATGATCAATAGTTTTTCTGCAGCCAGCATGAGTGGAGAAAAGCACCCGTTTTTTGGAAGACTAACTAATGAAGAATGGAGTAAAGGCACGTGGAAACATTTAGACCATCATTTAATTCAGTTTGGAGTGTAATATTTTTTTTACCCTGATAATTTGTACAATGAAAAACAACCTGCTTTTAGTATTAGTTATTTTGATTGCTCCTTTTATTTCTTTTGCACAGGAGCCTAATAACTACGGCAATTTAAGCGCCGAAGAAATAGATTTAAAAGAATGCGCTTTTGATAAAGATGCCTCAGCAGTTATATTATTAAATGAAGCTGTATCTGATCATGATGACGAAGAACGTCTTATTACTTATCATCATGTGCGTATAAAAATTTTAAAAGAAAAGGGTTTTGATGTTGCCAATGTTACCCTGCAGTTTTACCGTAAAGATGATTTTGAATTTATTGACTTGCTGGAAGCAATGGTAACTAACATCACTGCTTCCGGAGAAGTGGTTACCGAAAATCTTACTAAAAAATCTTTTTACAAACAAAACTTAGATGAACGCACCGGTTCAATAACTTTTGCTTTCCCTAATATTAAAGTGGGTAGTATTATAGAATATAAGTACCGAAGTTTTATGAAACACTATGGAGGACTTGGTGACTGGGATTTTCAAAAAAGATTACCTGTAATAAAAAGTAAATATACCCTTACCATTTTACCGAGGGCAGAATTTGCCTACCGCATTAATAAACGGGAAGATTTACCTGTTATGGTAAAGTTAGAAAAACAAACCGGAAGGGTATTTTTTGAAATGAATAATATACCTTCTCTAACCACAGAACCTTATATGGATTCGAGAGAAGACTATTTGCAAAAAGTAATTTTTCAATTAAGCGGTATAAACCAGGGATATGGCAAAAAAAATTACATGACATCGTGGGAAGAAGTAGTACGTGAAATGCTGATAGAAAAATCTTTTGGTAGCCAGTTAGGAAAAAATATTCCAGGTACAGGTTCATTTATTGAAGAAATGAAAAAGCTTTTATCAGAAGAAGATAAAATGAAAGCGGTATATAATTATGTTAGAAACAATATGAGCTGGAACGGTTTTTACAGTAAGTATGCAGGCGATGGTGTTAAAGACCCCTGGGAAAAAAAGAAAGGCACCAGCGGCGAAATAAATTTAATATTAGTAAACCTTTTAAAAGATGCCGGTCTTGATGCTTATCCAACTTTAGTTAGCGAAAGGTTTCATGGCAAAGTAAATATTGAGTATCCTTTTGTAGATCAGTTCAATTCGGTATTTGCCTGTGTAATTATAAAAGGGAAAAAATATTATTTAGATGCAACAGATAAAAATACTCCGCCACATATAATACCTAAAGACATTCTCAATACCACCGCTCTTATTGTAAATAAAAAAAGTGGCGGCCTGGTTACCATTACCAACGATTCCTTACAGTACAGCGATTATATAAATGCACAAATGAATGTAGATGATAAAGGGATTTTTTCCGGAGAAGTATATGTAAAGAACAGCGGTTACTCCCGTATTGAAAAAATTGAAGATTATAAAGATGAAGGCAAAGAAAAATATATTGAAAGTTATTTTAAAAAAGAAGGTCTGGAAATTAAAGAGTTTGAATTTTTAAATCAAACCAACGATTCGCTGCCGGCAGAACAAAAATTTAAATTCAGCACCAACCTTTCGGGCAGCGGCGATTATTTATATGTACCCCTGAATCTTTTTTTTGGTTTTGAAAGCAATCCGTTTATAAGCGATAACCGTTTTAGCAATATAAATTTTGGTTATAAAAGAACGGTGAGCACCTATGCCAGTATTATACTGCCCAAAAATTATGTGCCGGATGAATTACCCAAATCGGTAAAAATGCGTACCCCTGATAATGATATTGTATTCACCCGTACGGTGGAGTATGATAAAGAAAATAATTCGGCAGTTTGTTTGTTTGTATTTGAGTTTAAAAAAAGTTTATACACCGTAGATGAATACCCCATGCTGCAGGAAGTGTATAAAAAAATGTTTGATTTTTTAAAAGAGCCGCTGGTGCTGAAGAAGAAGTAGGCTTACACAATCTTCTCTTTCATTGCTTTAATAACTGCTTCGGCTATTGAAGCCACGTGCAATTTTTCGTAAATATTTTTTACATGGCTTCGTACGGTTTCGTAACTGATAAATAAATGTTCGGCAATCATTTTATGAGCCAGCCCATTTACAATACAAGCCAGCACTTCTTTTTCTCTTGCTGTAAGATGATAATCCGGGGCAGCTTCGGGTTTTACATGTTCTGGTATCTGCTGCATTTTAGTTAATACTTTTCTTGCAATTGACGGGCTCATAGGGGAGCCGCCGTATTGCAATTCTTTTATTGCATCAATTAATTTTAAGTTTAATTGATTTTTTAAAATATAACCGGAAGCACCTGCACAAATAGAATCAAACACCCGGTCATCATCTTCAAAAACTGTTTGCATCAGTATCAATACTTCTGGAAATTCTTTTTTAATAATTTTTACAGCTTCAATTCCTGTCATACCCGGCATTTCAATATCCATCAGCACTACATCGGGTTTGCAATCTTTTATATCATCCATACAATCCAGTACATGAGTAAAAGAACCGGTTACTTCAAATTCTTTTACGGTTTTTAAAAGCATACCAATGCTTTCACGAATATTTTTATTATCATCAAATATGGCAATGCGTAAACTCATGTGATAAAATTTATAAAAAGCCCATGCGTTGCTTTTATTTCTTTGTTAAGATAAGAAAAATTATTCCGAAATAAAATGACCACTTATATAGCCATTGCTGCTTACTCCTAATGCAATCAAATCTTGTGCGCCTGGATAACGCAGCAGGTTAAAGCCGGTAATAAAGGTAAATGTTGTGTTGGCCTCTAAGTGAATATTAAAATGAAATTTTGCTGTGTAGTTATAGGCGTTGGTGCTGTTGCTGGTTTCACTGCCGCCAGTTTTATCCATTGGGTCTTCAATTAAAAGTATATCAAGATTAGGAGCAGTTGCCTGATTGGCTGAAAAAAATAATGTGGCTCTTGGCAGCATATTTACGCTAAGTACACTTGTTGTAAAGTAACGGATCACACCTTCAAAATGATACAGGCCGGTTCTGTTTGCAATAACAAAATTATTTACAAGCCCCGGGTTGCTTATTGTAAAATAAGTTCCTGTTTCGTTGGTGCTTCCAAAATCTAATGAATCTTCCTGTGAAGTCAGGTTTGCAGCGCCATCCACAATAAATCCACCACGACCAGTAAAACCGCCAGTTGTTCTTGCATTATTGGTAAGGATAATCCAAAACCTGCCGCCACCCGAGTATGCCACACTTTCCCAGGTTGGTGCAACACCTGCACCATTGCTGGTTAACACCTGCCCGTTTGTGCTGGATGTACCGCCGGGCATAATGGCGCCGCTTACTTTTAAATTGCCCACCACATCTAATTTTTGTGCCGGAGTTGTTGTGCCAATGCCTACATTTTGTGCAGTAACATTTAGGTAAAAAATAAAAGTAACGATAATCAGTACAGTCTTTTTCATACAAAAAATTTTAAAATGCTAAATTAATTGCAACAAAAAAACTGTGCAATCACCGAATGTGGTGAGATTGGATTTGTTAAAAAAATCTGCCGTTAAAAATAACAATAAATATTTTTCACTGAAAAAGATAAAAAATCCCGTTTCGTTTTGGCGAAACGGGATGCTATTGCTGTTAACTATTCATCTATTTTTATCCAATATGTAATAGAACATCCGCTGTAGTTACTGTAACAGCATATAATTTTTTTGCAGTAAAAATGGTTAACTTAAGAAAAAAAAACTTCAATAAGTTATAGTTCCTTCGCCGGTAATGCTAAATACCGGACCTCCTTCTGCGGCAACATTAACAGTGCCATTAATTGGAAAAGATCCCGTTGCACCTGTAAATCTTCCGGTACCGCCTGTAATTGTCCACAACCCGGTAATAGGCGCCGTGGTACCTCCATTTACTATTACATTATTCAAATCAATTGCATCATCACCGGTATAAGTTATCTTATCGCCATTTGCCGCAACTATCTGCCCTCCGGTTTTTGTAGTAAGTATAAAACCAGAACTTAAATTACAGAAACCATCTTGGCCCATACTGGTATTTGGGTTAATGGTGCCTAAATGTGTAACAGTACCCTCTAGAAAATAACCGCTGTTAGCAATTGCAAAAGGAACCCCCGGCAAAGTACATGTTAAATTTGGCGATGCCAGATTTACAGAAGAACTAAAATTCACCTTAATAGGAACGCTGTTTTTTTTGTCTTTTTTGCATGCACTGAAAAGCAAAATGGTGAGGGCAAAAATTGTAATCTTTTTCATAATTTGTTTTGTTTAATGTTTAAAAATTCAGGAGGCAAAAGTAACAGCGGCAGCAATGTTATACAATCACCGATAGTGGTGATTTAGGGAATTGTACGGGAGCACTGAGAAGAATTATAAGGGCTATGAAACAGGGTATTGCATAACTTATGCAAAAATTTAAGGAAAGTTAATTAACCCAAAATTGAAGTGTAACAGCAGTGCCTTTGCCGGGATGGCTGAGGATGTTTAGTTGGGCATTCAGTTCCGCAGCCCTTGCATGCATATTACTTAAACCGTTACCCGAAAGTGATTTAGAATAACCGGTCATTTCATTTTCGGGATTAAAACCTACACCATTATCTTTTACCTGCAGTAACAGTTTGTGCTCAGCTAAATTAATTTTGGCCGATAATTCAGAAGCGCCGGAATATTTAATGGCATTGTTCACCGCTTCTTTAAATATTAAATAAAAATTTTTTCTTTTCTCCATATCCAATTGTAATAAAAGAATAGATTTATCATACTGCAAATCAAAATGAATATTTCTTGCAGCAGTCAGGGGTTTTGCAAAAGACTCCATACGCTGAATAATTTTTTCCATATCATCGTTCAGGGGATTAATAGCCCAAACAATATCATTCATCTCGGCTACCATTTGGTTGGAGGTACCACTTATTTTTTCTAAAAGTTCATTTAAATCGTTTGCTTCATTTTTTTCGCCATGAATTTTTGCCACCTGGCTGTAAACAGAAATGCTGCTGAGTGTCGAGCCTAAGCTATCATGCAGGTCCTGACTGATACGCAGCCTGTCGTTCAATTTATTTTCCTCTGCTTCTAACTGCAGTTGCCTGGCTTTAAGATTTTGTATGTGTAAAATATTTTTTTCGTTTTGCAGTTCAAAATAATGCAGGCCCATGCCCAGCGAAAAACATAAGCTTTCAAATAAAACCCCCAGCATATACCAGCTTGCATTATCAATATCTACAAACCAGGTGTTAGTAAATCCTCCTTTGCCCTTTATATAAATCATTATTATTGCCATTAGCATTAACAGCATATTACCCACCAAAATATACCATCGCCCCGGGGTTTTAATTTTAAAAATAATATTGTAAAAAAGAAACAGCTGAAATAAAAGCCCCAGCAAACGTACCACAGCCCTCATATAAAATAAAGGTTGCCACTGCGGTTCTATTAAATAAATAATAAAGAATGACACAGCATAAAGCAAAAAAAATAAAGACAGTAAATTAAATATACTGGTAAGGCGTTTGCTTATTTCTTTTATTTTAAGCCACCCTATTAAAAATTGAATGTAAATGGCCTGTCCCAAAAAAACGATCAGTTCGGTTACATACTCATCCCAGTTTATATGCGAAATAAACAGGCTGCCTATTGAGGTGTACACATCAAAAAGAATAATACCGTAAAGCCCCTGAAAAAAAAGAAAAGCAGCATACAGGCCAAATAACTTATACCGGCTCTTGTAATACAAAAAAAGAAAAAGAAAAAAACCAAAGCATATAGCTCCGGTAAAAAAATACGTAATGATATTATTGGTGTACAGCGCTTTTTCTATTGGCTTTTTATTTGCAAAATAAGCAGCAGGCGTAAGCAATGCAGAGCTGGTACCACTTTGGTTGTAACTGTTACTTTTCCATTGTACAAAACAATTATAAGAAGTGTTTGCAGCCAGTAATAATTTTTGCGCCGGATAATACACATTCTCGTATGCTATTTTGCCAAAATATTTTCTGCCGCTAATTTGGTGTACAGCAGCTTTGCTACTGTTTACAGGTGTGGCGGTAAAACTATACCAGTCGCAATAGCCTTCGGTATAATAAATTAAAGTATCGGTATTAAAATTATTGGTAAGGGTAAAAGAAATTGAAATAGTATCGAAAAGAGAGAAGTTATTGTTTTTTGATGCAATATTAAAAATAGAAATTTCATTTTTTAAAAACAATTCGGATAGTTTTATTTCTTTGGCCGGCTGTTGTGCATACAGCAAAGCCTTAAAAATAAGAACGGCGCAGGTAAATATTAATTTCTTCATTGCAGGTTTGTACTGCTAATGTAGTAAATTTTTAAAAAGGGCTTAACAATATCCATCAAGCGGTGCGGAACAATACACTATTAAAAAACAGGTTGAGTTTTACCCTATTAAAATACAAAAGAATACCCTTTACCTTTTCCGTCGCCTTTTTCTGCCTGCTCAAACTTTTCAATTTCGTGTTGCAGGTATTTGGCGTATTGGGCAAACATAAATTTTCTGAAGATAGTAATGTCTTCTTCTTTTCTTGTTTGTTGTAAAGCTTCAAAGTAAGCGGCCTTATCTTCTTTAAAAACTATACTGAGTGGTAAATTAAAAATCAGTTGCAGGTAATTCATCAGCAAACGGCTGGTTCGGCCATTGCCATCATAAAACGGATGAATAGTTACCAAATCAAAATGTATAAAAAAATGTTTGATTTTTCAAAATAACTGGTGGTACTGAAGAAGAAGTAATTTTTTAAATAATCTTTTCTTTTTCTGTCATAAATTCCCTCAATGAAAAAAACAATGATAAACTATACAGTATTATAAAAGCAAAAAAGGAAAGATAAAACCCGAATAATTGTAAAGAAAAATATTTACAGAGAGTAATTGCTCCAAAATTATTCTTAATCATTAACTATCATAATCACGACTTTTCTCTTTTTACAAAAATCTGCAGTGGTATATCACCAAATACAAATTCTGTAACTTGGCATAACCACATAGTTCGATTAATTTCTTTTCCTTCGTATTTTTGCATTAAGTAATAACCACCACCAATATACGGATCACATTTTTCAATCAAAGTAATAAGGTCAGCTCCATCGAATTGTTCTTTATCAATGCACAAAATAACTAAATCACAATTTTCAGCCATCATGTCAAGCATTTTATCTGCACCATCTACCATTTGCAAATCACCAATACTTCCTCCTTGTTCAATAAATTCAGGAAGGTCGATATACCAATCTGCTCCCGTCTTTATAAATTTATAAGGTTTCATCAGTCTTATTATAACCAGCTAAAATTATTTTTTTATCAATTATTATAAAGTAAAAATAACTGATAAGTCTTGCAAATTTATTGAAGCAACTCATTAATCAAACCCCTATCTACCCAATCTTCTCCATCACCAATTCCTTCAAATCTTTAATCGCAATCCTTTCCTGCACCATCGTATCCCTGTACCTTATCGTAACCGTATTATCTTCTTTAGTTTGATGATCTATCGTTACACAAAACGGTGTACCAATCGCATCCATGCGGCGGTAGCGTTTACCAATGGCATCTTTCTCTTCGTAAAAACACATAAAATGGTTTTTGCAATCATTCATCAGTTCCTTTGCAATTTCGGGCAAGCCATCTTTTTTTACCAAAGGCAGAATGGCCAATTTTGTAGGAGCGATCTTTGCAGGAATACGCAACACCACACGGCTGTCTTCACTGCCATCTTCTTTGGTCCATTTTTCTTCGGCGTAAGCCAGACTCATAATGGTTAAAAATAAACGGTCGAGGCCAACAGAAGTTTCCACCACAAAAGGCGTGTAGTTGCCGTAAGGTTTACCATCTTCTTTTAAATCGTTATCAAAATACTGTATTTTCTTTTTGCTAAAAGTTTGGTGCTGCGTTAAATCATAATCGGTACGGCTGTGTATGCCTTCCAGTTCTTTCCAGCCAAACGGAAATTCAAATTCAATATCCATAGCTGCATCTGCATAATGCGCTAATTTAACATGATCATGAAAACGTAATTTTTCTGCAGGTATGCCTAAACTCTCATGCCATTTTTTTCTTTCTGCCGACCAAAAGTTGTACCATTCCATTTGTGTGCCGGGGCGAACAAAGAATTGCATTTCCATTTGTTCAAATTCCCTCATGCGGAAAATAAATTGCCTGGCTACAATTTCATTTCTAAAAGCTTTGCCGGTTTGTGCAATACCAAAAGGTATTTTCATACGGCCGGTTTTTTGCACATTTAAAAAGTTTACAAAAATACCCTGTGCCGTTTCGGGGCGTAAATAAATGGTATCACTTTCTTCGGCTACGCTGCCTATTTGGGTGCTGAACATTAAATTAAATTCACGAACATCTGTCCAGTTACAGGTTTTGCTGATGGCGCATTTAATATTATTGTCTTCAATTAATTTTTTTATGCCGGCATAATCGGTTGCTGCTAAAAGTTCATCCATCTTTTTCAGTAATGCAAATTCTTCTTCTTTTTTTCCTTCAACGGCTAAAGCTTCTGCATGTGCTTCAATCAAATGATCCACCCGGTATCTTTTGTTGCTGTCTTTATTATCAATCATCGGGTCGCTAAAATTATCTACGTGTCCGCTCGCCTTCCATGTAGTGGGGTGCATAAAAATTTCGGCATCAATGCCCACAATATTATCATGCAGCTGCGTCATACTCTTCCACCAGTAATCACGAATGTTCTTTTTTAACTGTGCACCATTTTGTCCGTAGTCGTACACCGCCGCCAGGCCATCATAAATTTCGCTGCTCTGAAAAATATAACCATACTCTTTACAATGGGCAATCAATGCCGCAAAATTGTTTGTTTCGTTTGCCATAACTGCAAATATAAACATTGCACAGCGGTCAATAAAATTAGCTTCGCAATTTTATCCGCAGGATGCTTTGCATTGGCCGGGCAAAAACAGCAGCAATGTTCAGCTGCATTGGCGTCGCACTCGTGTACAGTAAATAACTATTCAACTTTTACCAAAGCGTAGATTGAAAATTTAAATACTCTTTGCTAACCCCGACGGCGGCTCCTTAGCCCCGTCGGCGGTTATAGCAGCGTCCGCTTTTTATTTTCGCCAACCGCCGTCAGGCCTGCCTGCCGGTAGGCAGGGTTTAGCATTCCGCTATTTTACAAATGCCTCAAATAATACTCCGGGTTGTCCAAAAAAGTTTTAGTAATACGGTAGTGGTCGGTTTCTTTAAAGTCAACTTTCTGCATGGCATCTTCCTGAATTTCGTAAAGCTGTGCATTGGGAATACCCATTAAAATAGGAGAGTGTGTAGCAATAATAAATTGAGCATTTTTATTTTTTACTATTTCTAAAATTAAAGATATAAGCGATAATTGTTTTAATGGCGAAAGTGCAGCTTCAGGCTCATCCAGCAAAAAAATCCCTTTATCACCAATTCGGGTTTGCAGTATTTTAAGGTATGCTTCTCCATGCGAAAATGCCTGCATATTTTCTCCATAATTTTTTCGCATTTCACGTAAATTAAAATTCATATTCTCACTCATTTTATTGATGATGCTGTCATCCACCACACCTTTTAATTCACTTAAGTCGCCGGCAATTTTATTTCTTTCCTGTTCTACTCCATTTATAAAGTCGCTGAAATCTTCTGCCCTGAAAAAGAAACCCCTGCTGGTTTCTCTTTTCCAGTGGAGGTGTAAATAAGGTTGTAATAATTCTGCGGCTTCAAAACCCATTCTGTTATTGGCTTTAATAAAGCCACCAATAAGTGGCAGATTAATTTTGTAAGCCAGTGCTTCCAGTAAAGTAGATTTGCCACTGCCATTATCACCCACAAAAATATTTATGTTGCTTAATATAATATCTTTTGCAAACTGTACAGCAGGTACATTAAAGGGAAAAGGATTTTGTTTGCTGGTGTTGATGGAAAATGATTGAATGAAGGGCATGAGAAATTTTTAACAGAATAATTTATGCAATACCGGGGTGTATAGAAAATAAGTATTCAATAAACAGTATAATACAAATGTGTTTTCATTGAACATTGTATGTTGAACATTGAATATTTCTTTATCAAAAAAAAATATATTAAAAACCACCTCACACCACCGGCGGCACATCAGGTGTTTTAATCACCGCCTTTTGTTCGGGTTGCTCCTGGATAGAGTTCACAGATTCCACTTCAATTTCCTGTACCCACACCGCATAATTGGTGGGATAAATTCTGGAGCCGGTGTGCAATGCAAATACATGCGTAAAAACAGCACCAAAATATAAGATCATTGCGGAATAATATACCCACAGCAGCATTACAATAACAGAACCTGCAGTGCCATAAGTAGAAGACAATTTACTATGCCCTAAATAATAACCAATTAAAAATTTACCGATCATAAAAAGTGCAGCAGTGGTAAAGGCACCGGCCCTAACATGTTTCCATTTTATACGGGCATCGGGCAGCACTTTAAAAATCATAGCAAATAATAATGCAGTAATACCAAAAGTAATCAGGAGATTTACCACATAAACCATTATCACTGTCAGCTCCGGAAACATATTGGTAAGGCGGTTAATCAGTGCATCCATCAAACCGTTTATTAATAAAGACACCAGTAATAAAAAACCTAGGCTTACCACAATAGAAAATGAAAGCAGGCGGTTGATGACCATCTTTAAAAAACCTTTTCCTTTACGTGGTTTGGCTTTTAACTTCCAGATATGATTGATAGAATCCTGAATTTCGCTGAATACACTGGTGGCACCAATTAATAAAGTAATCACACCAACAATGGTGGCAAAATTGCTGCTGCCAGATAAGGCAGCACCACGAATGGTTTCCTGTATTTGTACCGCCGCATCGCTGCCCACAAAGCCGGCAATCTGGTGATAGAGTGTACCTTCAATGGCCTCACGGCCATAAAAAATATCACTTACAGCAATTACAATTATCAGCATAGCAGGTAGCGAAAAAATGGTATAGAAAGCTAATGCCGCACTTAACTTTAAAACTTTATTATCAATAAAATCATTAAAGGATTGTTTTAGCATTACCCATATATCTTTTACCGAAAATTTCATGCTGTCATTGTAGTTTGTTGTTATTCAAATGCCTTTCGCTGTCTCTTAAATTTTTCTTTTCAAAATTTTTATGTAAGGCTGCTGTTAAATCTACACCTGTTTGGTTGGCCAAACAAATTAATACCCACAAAACATCTGCCATCTCATCACTCAGTTCTTTGCCTTTATCGCTTTCTTTAAAAGATTGCTCACCATATTGCCTTACCATCAATCGGCTTAACTCACCAACTTCTTCCATTAATATGCCAAGATTGGTTAGCTCACTAAAATATTTTACACCAAAAGTTTTTATCCATTCGTCAACTTTGGTTTGTGCTTCCAGTAAAGTAATATCATTCATAAATTATTTTTTAATACAAATTCATCTTCTTAATAATCTTCTCCATGTCCTCTCCCTTCAGGGGGATTAGAGGGGGCTTTTTGTATCCATCCAAATCGTCACAGGCCCATCATTCAGCAGTTCCACTTTCATATCTGCTCCAAACTCTCCAGTAAATATTTTTTTACCCAAATCTTTTTCTAACTGTACAATCATTTTTTCATACAATGGTATGGCAATATTTGGTTTACTTGCTTTTATGTAAGAAGGACGGTTACCTTTTTTTGTTGCCGCATGCAATGTAAACTGGCTTACCAATAAAATATCGCCACCATTATCTTTTACAGAAATGTTGGGCACTTTGTTCGTATCATCAAAAATGCGGAGGTTTACAATTTTATTGCTCAGCCATTCAATGTCATCATTATTGTCTGCATCTTCTATGCCAACAAAAACCAGTAAACCATTTTTAATGGCCGATTTAATTTTGCCATCAATGGTTACGCTTGCATGGATTACTCTTTGTATTACGGCTCTCATTATTATGCGTTTTGCATTTCTGCATCAAAAGTAATTTCATCCATTCCCGAATCTTCCTGGTTTACACTTTCAACTACATAAGTATTGGTAAGTGTATCGTGCCAGCCTCTTGAACCGGCACGAAAAAAACTAAATGGTTCAAATGGGATAATGCGGCTAAAAGTTCTTCCTAAAATTTGTGCAAAACCGGGGCGCTGCCCTTGCTCATTTACAATAGTGGTGCCGGTGGCACATTTGCCTGCGGTAGTATTAAAAATACCTTCTAAAATGATGTAATAAAGAATTAAAAAAGGAATTTGGATTATGAGAATAATTTCAGGCTGAAAATCATCGCCCCAGCCCGAAGAAATATTTATAGATTCCAGGTTTATCAGGAGTATGTATATTATCATCACCCCATCTACCAGCCGGTTAACAAAACGCTGCCCTGCGCTTGCCGGAAAAAACTGTGCGGTACTTTCAGCGCCATAAGTTATAAAAGAAAGCTTGGCAGTTTTATTAAAAGATAATTTTCTTAAACCAATAATACTGGCGAAGAGTAATGCTGCGTTTATTACACAACCCACATAAAACGTCCAGTTTAATTGTGCAGGCTGATTTAATGGCCCGTAAGTTTTTGTAAAAAATTGTATGTACCAAAAGGCCAAAAAAGGGAACGACATAATTTCCATACACATAATTACCCTTAATAAATTACTGCGTTTAAATTGCGAAGAAATAAAAATAACTAATCCTGCTATGCCTAAAAATATGGGTACATACCGTATAAAAAATGTAAACTGAAAACCAAAACTGCTAAATTCTATCAGCGATCTGAAAAACCAAAACAGGTTATAACCGTAGGTAACTGCAAACACTGCAGCAACAATCGTGTATATTCTTTTCTGATCCATGTAAATTAATTTTGCTCAAAGAAAAAGCTAAATTGGTGAAGTAAAGAAACATTTTAAAAATAAAACCTTTGATATCAAAAAAACTACTTTGCATTTTCAGGCAATTCTTAAAAACACCCTAAAATCAACCCATTGAAATTTTGCTGAAAATTCCAAGATTTTAAACAAACATTTTTATAAAAAGATGGGGAAAAGTAAGCAAACGCAATACAGTATTGGGTCTGTCAAATTATCCACCAATTTTGTCCACAAGTGTTAATATTAAAAAGTTTGTTTGTTCGGCTGTAACAAATATTTTCGTTGGCTTAACAATTACTTAACCCACCAATCAAGCACTTGTATATATGTCAACGAAGAAACAAACCACAAAAGCGCTGCAGTTCAGCCGGCAGTTTACCAAGGAGGATGTTAGCCCATTCGATATGTTCGAATATGATTACCGTACATCTGTAATTAAAAATCCTACAGGCGAAGTTGTATTTCAAATGGATAATGTAGAAGTACCGAAACAGTGGAGCCAGATTGCTACAGATATTCTTGCTCAAAAGTATTTTAGAAAAGCAGGCGTACCACAAGCTGATGGAACAACCGGAAGAGAAACAACCGTTAAACAGGTGGCCCACCGCATGGCACATTGCTGGCGTGTATGGGGCGAAAGATATAATTATTTTGCAACCCCCAAGGATGCAGAAGTGTTTTACGATGAATTGGTGTATTCTATTTTAAACCAGGCCTGCGTACCTAACAGTCCGCAATGGTTTAACACAGGCTTACACGAAGTGTATGGCATAACCGGCAAACCACAGGGACATTATTATGTAGATGCTGTTGACGGGCAATTAAAAAAATCGGCTAACGCTTACGAACGGCCGCAACCGCATGCCTGTTTTATTTTAAGTGTAAATGACGATTTAGTTAACGAAGGTGGCATCATGGATCTTTGGGTACGTGAAGCAAGAATTTTTAAATATGGCAGTGGTGTGGGTACCAACTTTAGCAGCATTCGTGGCGAAGGTGAAAAATTAAGCGGCGGTGGCACATCAAGCGGCTTAATGAGTTTTTTAAAAATTGGCGACAGGGCAGCAGGTGCCATTAAAAGTGGTGGCACTACAAGAAGAGCAGCTAAAATGGTTTGTTTGGATTTAGACCATCCGGAAATTGTAGAATTTGTAACCTGGAAAACAAAAGAAGAAGATAAAGTGGCAGCGTTAATTGCTGCAGGTTATTCTAACGATTACGAAGGCGAAGCTTACAGAACTGTTAGCGGACAAAACAGTAACAACTCTGTACGTATCCCCAATTCTTTCTTTAAAGTTTTAGATGAAGATGGAGATTGGGAATTAAAAGGCAGAAGCGATGGCCGTGTGATGAGAAAAATAAAAGCACAAGAATTATGGGAAAAAATTAATTATGCTGCATGGCGTTGTGCTGACCCCGGTACGCAATATGATACTACTATTAATGAGTGGCATACCTGCCCCGAAGGCGGACCGATAAGAGCAAGTAACCCCTGCAGTGAATATATGTTTTTAGATAATACTGCCTGTAACTTAGCCAGCGTTAATTTGCGCCAGTTTTTTGAAGAGAGCACCAATACATTTGATGTAGCAGGTTTCGAACACACTTGTCGTTTATGGACAGTAGTTTTAGAAGTGTCTGTTTTAATGGCGCAGTTTCCAAGTAAAGAAGTAGCACAATTAAGTTACGATTACAGAACATTAGGTTTGGGTTTTGCAAACTTAGGCAGTATGTTAATGGTAAGCGGTATTCCTTATGATAGTGAAGAAGCAAGGGGTATTGCAGGAGCCATCACCGCAATCATGACGGGTGTTGCTTATTCAACCTCTGCAGAATTAGCCAGCTTCCTTGGTGCATTTGATAAGTACGAAGAAAATAAAACACACATGTTACGTGTAATGCGTAACCACCGTGCCGCTGCGTATGATGCACAGGATGCTTACGAAGGCATTGAAATAAAACCACAGGGGATAAACGCAAAATATTGCCCTGATTATTTATTGAAAGCTGCAACAAAAGCATGGGATGATGCAGTGCAAATGGGAGAGAAGTACGGCTACCGCAATGCACAAACCACTGTAATTGCACCAACAGGTACCATCGGTTTGGTAATGGATTGTGATACTACCGGCGTTGAACCTGATTTTGCTTTAGTGAAATTTAAAAAATTAAGTGGCGGCGGTTATTTTAAAATCATCAATCAAAGTGTACCTGCCGCATTGCGTAATTTAAAATATAACGAAACCGAAATTGAAGAGATTGTAAATTATGCAAAAGGCCATGCTTCATTAAACAACTCACCTTTCATCAATAAAAAAACATTGATGGAAAAAGGCTTTACTGCTGAGGATGTAGAAAAAGTAAATAAAGTGTTAGGCGCAGCTTTTGAAATTGGCTTTGTATTTAATGTATATACTTTAGGCGAAGATTGTTTCCAGCGCCTTGGTTTTAAACCGGAGCAGTACAACGATTTTGGCTGGAGTTTATTAGAAGCCTTAGGATTTACTGATGAAGAAATTGATATTGCAAATATTTACATCTGCGGTACAATGACTGTAGAAGGTGCGCCTTATTTAAAAGACGAACATCTTTCTGTTTTTGATTGCGCTAACAAATGCGGACAAATTGGGCAACGTTATATTCATGCACACGGCCACATACGCATGATGGGTGCAGCGCAACCTTTCCTTAGCGGGGCCATTTCTAAAACCATCAACCTGCCTAACGAAGCTACGCAGGCAGAAATTGCTGATGCATACCGCATGAGTTGGGAGCTGGGTTTAAAAGCGTGTGCGTTATACCGTGATGGCAGTAAATTATCACAGCCACTTAGCAATAAATCTGATAAGAAGAAAAAATTAGACGAAACCATCAGTGAAGAAAATGCAGCATCATTGGCAGCAGATATTTCTACTATGGTTGATATGGGTAAATTAACCATTGATGATTTGCTGGATGAAATGAACAAACGTGTACAAAGCAGTGCCGACACAACATTAAAACGTCAGCTGGCAATGATTGTTGAACGCAGGGCACTACCGGCTAAGCGCAGGGGCTTTACACAAAAAGCAAAAATAAATGGGCAGGCTTTGTTCCTCCGCACCGGCGAATACAATGATGGTACTTTAGGAGAAATTTTTATCGACATGGCAAAAGA
>NZ_JANMUN010000116.1:0-3755 GCF_031391665.1 Ferruginibacter sp. | reverse complement strand
CTTAGCAGGATATACATAATTGATCAGCTGCTAACCACAGCTTTTCGCAACTCGGTTTTTCATAGGATATTGGATTTAAACGGGGCAGGATTTCTATCCAGCCCCTTTTTTATTTTTATTTAAAAAAAGCTAAAGAGAAATAAATTACCCACCCTTTTAAACTTATCCCACCGTTATATACTTAAAACCGGCGTGGCGCAATATTTGGTACTGCACTACTTTTAAACCATTCAAACAATTTATCATGAAAATCTATTTTTTAAAACCGTGTTTTGTCCTTTTAGCAACAATGTTTTTATTTAGTTGCGGCAATAATACCACCAGCACTGAAAAATCAACTACGGATACCACTACAGCAGATACTGATGCCAACCTGGCGCCTAATCCCAACGCCACCATGCCCGACTCTAACAGTAATAAAATGGATGCATCTGTACTTCCGCCAGGTACACCAAACGAATTTGTTACAAAGGCAGGCGAAGGTGGTTTTATGGAAGTTACCATGGGGAAGTTGGCGCAAACTAATGGTGGGAGTAACGATGTAAAAGAATATGGTAAGATGCTGGAAACTGACCATGGCAATGCCAATAACAAACTAAAAGAAATTGCTGCAGCAGAAAAAATAAGTATGCCTGTTGATATAACTAAAGAACAAAAGATGCATATTAATGAAATGCGATCAAAAAGCGGGGCCGATTTTGATAAGATGTTTATATCAATGATGATAGAAGATCATGAAAAAGATATAAACGAATTTAAAAAAGCTGCAACAGATAACAGCAATGCCAAAGTGAAAGACTTTGCTGCTAAAACATTGCCCACTTTAAAAAAGCATTTAGACAAAGCAAAGATGATCAAGAGTAAAATGAAATAGAGAAAATAAAAACTCCGGGGCTGTTAAACCCGGAGTTTTGAAAAATTATTTTTAATTTATTTACGGAGTAACTGTACCGTTTTGAATAAATTTTATCTGCACCACTTTAGCAGAATCTGTTTGGTTAGGAATTCCTGTAAACAATACCGTGTAAATTTTATTTTCTTCCAGCGTAATGGTACGGTTTACCACAATACTGCCGCCATTATTTGCCGAGGTGTTAACAGCGCCTGCGCTTACCTGTGCAAAGCCTGACACACTTCCGTAAGCCGCATTTTCGTTTATTACACTTTCGCCATTTGCGCTAATAGTAATTGCGGGGGATGTAGTACTGTCGGCAATACCATTAACATAACGTACCCATGCTTTACCAGCAGCAGCCTTAAGTGTATCCAGCGCATCTTTTACAACTACGTTGCGGTAACTGCCATTGGCACCCAATAAAAATACAGAGTAATAATTACTGTCTGCAAAATTACCTGTAGCAAGTGCCAGAGTAGAACCTGTACTGTAATCAAATGACCTTACTTCTCTTGTACCGGTAAAAATGGGAAGATACACACCTGTATAATTAGTATAACCCAATGCTGCATTAGCAAGATTGTTACCGGATAAAGCAAAACCAACAGCAGGTTTATCAGGTGCAAGGTTAAATGCCATTAAACCTGCAACCGGTGTTTGCGGAATAACAGTATCATCTTTTTTACAGGCAGTAAATAACAATGCTGCCATTACAACACCCACCACCGGCCTTATCGTTCCATACATCAATCTTTTCATAGTAGTAATTTTTAAAAATGAATAAAAGAATAAGGGAAACTGAAAAAATGATGCCAGCATGTGTTTTTAAATGGGGAAATTATTGCACGTGAGCAGGATTAACATTTCATTTAAGAATGAAAGTTTCTTTTTTTAAAATGGAGAAGTTGTTTGAGTTGTTTTTTTATTTATTTGGCTAAAGCCGGCGAAATAAATTTGCATTCCACGCCTTCAAAGGCGTGGTAATGAAAATCAATTGGCTTTGATCAAACTGTAGTCAAAGGAAATCAATGGTACGCCAAAGGGTTAGGGCAATTTATTTTTTCTCTTTACATACAAATAGAAACTTTCTACTTTGGTACGTGCCCACGGTGTTTTGCGTAAAAATATTAAACTCGATTTTATAGTGGGGTTATTTTGAAAACAATTAATGTTGATTTGCTCAGCTAAATGTTGCCAGCCACAGGTTTCTACCAAATAATTCATTATTTGCTCCAGCGTAATATTGTGTAAAGGATTATTTTTTTGTGGCAGCATAAATAAAAGTGTGGTACATTTTTAAAAAATCTGTTATGGATTAGTTGACCATAGCGAAGCCGTTTTTAATAAAGCCCTGCGGTTAAGTTTTAATTGTGCCACTACCAATTCTGCCATGTCTTCAGCTTGTAAAACTTTATCAGGATTACCATCGGTTAATTTTAGATCTATCGCCATATCTGTTGCCACTGTACTTGGTGTTAATGCACACACTCTTATATTGTGTTTTCTTACTTCCATCATTAAAGATTCTGTTAAGCCAAGCAATCCAAATTTTGATGCACTGTAAGCACTGGTAACTGCTGCACCTTTTTCACCTGCGGTGGAAGAAATATTTATTATGTCGCCGGTTTTTCTTTCCATCATACCCGGTAAAATTGCCCTGGTGGTATAATACACCCCCATTAAATTTACCTGTATAATCTCTTCCCATTTTTCTGGCGGCATTTCTAAAAAATTACCAAAGGCGCCTATGCCTGCATTATTTATGAGTATATCAATCGGTGCCGATTTTGCAATAATGCCTGCAATAATTTTTTCTACATCACCACGTTTACCAACATCCATCACTGCATACATAACTTTTACACCTTCTTTACTTATTTCAGCCTGTGCTTGCTGCAACGATGCTTCGTTGCGGCCGGTAATAATAATATGTGTGCCTTCTTTTGCTAATGCAATGGCAATAGCTTTACCAATGCCACGGCTGCCACCGGTTATAAAAGCCGTTTTATCTTTTAATTGTTGCATAATTATTTTTTAAAAAAGCAAATGTAGTGCAGGAATATTTTGTTGGGTAGATTAATTTCATTTGCGCTAAAAATTAATCGTACAAAAGCTCTATTGTAAATTCAGCAAATTCACCTTCATCAGAATCTACTTTTATTTCGCCCTGGTGGGCTTTAATAATATCGTAACTTAAAGATAAGCCAAGCCCTGTGCCCGTGCCGGTAGGCTTGCTGGTAAAAAACGGCTGATAAATTTTATCCGCATATTTTTTTGCAATACCAATACCATTATCCCTGATGATGATTTTTATTTTGTTGCCTTCGCTTTTTGTTGTTAAAGTTATAGTGGGCTCATAACCGGGTTCATTTTTTTTACTCTTTTCGTTCATGGCATAAAAAGCATTATCATAAATATTCATCAGCACACGGCCAATATCTTCTGCTATAATATTTATTTTTTCCAGCGTGGGGTCTAATGTGGTATTTATTACCGCATGAAAAGTTTTGTCTTTTACTTTAAAAGCATGGTAAGCCAGGTTAACGTATTCGTTGGCTAAATAATTTACATCGGTCAATACAATTTCGTTGCCGCTGCTTCGGCCATGCTGCAGCATATTCTTTACAATATTATCTGCACGCCTGCCATGATGATTTATTTTTTTAAGGTTTTGAACAATGTCTTCTACCAGCAGATCAATTTCCCCGGTTGCTTTTGCTTTATCGTTTTCTGCTGCAAGTAAATCTTTCATCTCAAGCACAAGTTCTTCGGTTATTTCAGAAAAATTATTTACAAAATTTAAAGGGTTTTGTATTTCGTGTGCAATGCCCGAAGCTACTTCTCCCAACGATGCCATTTT
>NZ_JANMUN010000102.1:0-5443 GCF_031391665.1 Ferruginibacter sp. | reverse complement strand
ACTTTATCATATTTCTCTAACGAAATTTCCCTGCCCTTTAACCAGTTATCGTTACTGCGGTAAAAAGTTGCTTTATGTTTTGAGTCGAACTCATAACTTTTTAAAATGCAGGTATGCAAATCAAAAAAACTTTGTGTATGACGGATAGCAATATCTCTGTAAATACTGTCGTCATCTTCCCAATAAATTCTGAAACGTAAAATAGCCATGGCGTAAAAATAAAGAATTAATATAGTAATTGAGAATTTGGCCTTGTAAATTTGGAATTAGGAATTTGGGATTGGGAATTTGGCAATACAATTGAAGACTTTAACTATTACAAACCAAATTACAAATTACCAATTACCAATTACTAATTCCCTGTATTTAGTTACCAATTCCCAATTCCTTTGCTTTCGAAATCATAAATGCAAAAGCAGCATCATAATCGTTTGTAATTTCTCCATCTAAAATGGCATCTCTTATAGCATTTTTTATAATACCCACTTTTCTATCCGGAGGTAAATTAAAAGTTTGCATTATAATCTCACCGGTTATGGGTGGCTGCCAGTTACGCAGGTGATCGCTTTCCTCCACTTCGGCACAACGCTTACGCACCATGTCGAAATTATTTAAAAACCGCTGCACTTTTTGTTTGTTTTTACTGGTGATGTCGGCTGCACACAAAGTCATTAGTGCATCAAAATCTTCACCTGCATCAAACAACAATCTTCTTACTGCACTATCAGTAATATTTTCTTTTGTCAGGCTGATGGGCCGCAAATGCATTTCTACCAACTTGCGTACAAATTTCATTTTTTCATTTTGCGGCAGTTTTAATTGAGCAAAAATTTTGGGTACCATTCTGCCGCCCAATGCTTCGTGGCCATGAAAGGTCCAGCCGTGACCTTCTTCAAACTTTTTTGTTGCAGGCTTGGCAATATCATGCAATATAGCTGCCCAGCGCAACCACAAATCGTTGGTGTTAGGTGCTATATTATCCAGCACTTGCAGGGTGTGATAAAAATTATCTTTATGCCCCATGCCATCAATATATTCTGCACCGGCCAATGCTACCATCTGCGGAAAAATAATTTTTAATAACCCACTTTTATATAACAAATCAAAACCGATAGATGGTTTGGGTGATAATACAATTTTATTCAGCTCATCCGCAATTCTTTCGCCACTAACAATTTTTATCCGCTCTTTAATATCTGCAATGGCAGCAAAAGTTTTTTCTTCAATAGTAAAATTTAACTGCGTTGCAAAACGAATGGCCCTCATCATCCGCAAAGGATCATCACTGAATGTTATGCCTGGCGCCAATGGCGTTTGCAAATTTTTTAATTCTAAATCAGCAATACCATTAAACGGATCAACCAGTTCGCCAAAATCATTTTTATTTAAACTTATCGCCATGGCATTAATGGTAAAGTCACGGCGATTCTGATCATCTTCTAAAGTACCTGTTTCTACCGCAGGTTTACGGCTTGCAAAATCGTAGCTTTCTTTTCTTGCACCTACAAACTCAATCTCAAAAAAGCCCCTATCCCCTGAAGGGGGAAAAGTAGAAGATTGAATTGAGTCATTGCCAATTTTTATTTGTGCGGTACCAAAATTTTTAAAAAATGCTACTTCAGGTGTTGGGTTAAATAGTGCAGCAACTTCGTGTGCTAATGTAATGCCATCTCCCACACAAACTATATCCATGTCTTTTGTATTGCGGCCTAAAATTTTATCTCTTACAAAACCACCAATTAAATAACAGGGCACATGTAACTTTTCCGCAGCAGATGCAATTTTTTCTAAAATAAAAAGTTCTTTATCGGTGCAATTGATGTACATGGAGTGCAAAGATAGCCCCTGTCCCCTTAAGGGGAACTTAGGCAGTTAATTTATTCGAATAGCAAACACTAATTCTGATTGAAATTTTTTAACACTAAGTTTGAAACTTTAAAAGTGCTGCAAATCATTTTAATCTTTGTAAGCCCCTTCAGGGGTTTGGGGTTGTATTGGCATCAATATTGACTATATACACATCCGCACAAATAATACAATTTTAACTGTGTGTTTTGACAAATTGACTATATATTGAGATTAATATGGATAAAAAATTTTATTTGCAGGGACCAGAAGATGAAATGGAGTTTATGCCGATCATACCCTTAAACGATGAAGAAGACCCAAACGTTGATGAACAGGCTATTCCAGACGAATTACCTATTTTACCTTTACGCAATACTGTCCTGTTTCCCGGAGTGGTAATACCCATTACTGTTGGCAGAGATAAGAGCATTAAAGCAGTAAATGATGCTTATAAGGCTGACAAATTGATAGGCGTGGTAGCGCAAAAAGACAGTAATGTAGAAGAACCAACCATTAGTGATTTAGAAGATATTGGAACAGTTGCAAAAATTGTTAAGCTGATAAAAATGCCCGACGGTGGCACTACAATAATTATACAGGGACGCAAAAGATGCAAGATTGAAGAAGTTACTACAGATGACCCTTATTTTAAAGCCAAAATAAAAATTTTAAATGAAGAAAATTTAAAAGGCGATGCAGATTTTGAAGCCATGGTAGGCAGTATTAAAGATCTGGCCGGGCAAATTGTTGGCCTATCCCCTAACCTGCCCAGCGAAGCGGCTATTATTTTAAAAAATATAGAGAACCCTTCTTTTTTAATTCATTTTGTAAGCAGCAATTTAAACAGCGATATAAAAGAAAAACAAAAGCTGTTAGAGATCAGTAACATTAAAGCAAGAGCTGAATTGCTGATGAATTTAATGCAAACCGAATTGCAGTATGCGGAGTTAAAAAATAAAGTAACCAATAAAACCCGTAACGAATTAGATAAACAGCAGCGGGAATATTTTTTACAGCAGCAAATGAAAGCCATTAAAGAAGAATTAGGTGGCGATAATGTGGCCGAAGTAAAAGAGATGCAGAAAAAAGCCGACACAAAAAAATGGCCTAAAGCTGCAAAAGAAATGTTTACCAAAGGTGTAGAAAAATTAGAGCGGATGCATCCCTCTACTCCTGATTATTCGGTAACGTATAATCATTTGGATCTGATGCTTGATCTGCCATGGGAAGATTATACCGAAGACCAGTACGATTTAAAAAAATCGAAAAAGATATTAGACCATGACCATTATGGCATGCAAAAAATTAAAGAAAGAATTTTAGAATATCTGGCCGTACTAAAATTAAAAGGCGATATGAAGAGCCCGATACTTTGTTTTTTAGGCCCTCCCGGTATTGGTAAAACGAGTTTAGGAAAAAGTATTGCAGCAGCCATCAACAGAAAATATGTAAGGGTAAGTTTAGGTGGTTTGCATGATGAAAGTGAAATACGTGGCCACCGCAAAACTTATATTGGTGCCATGCCCGGCAGAATTATACAATCTATACGCAAAATAAAAAGTAGTAACCCGGTAATGATACTGGATGAAATTGATAAAGTGGGCAGCACCGTACATGGTGATCCTTCATCTGCATTATTAGAAGTTTTGGATCCTGAACAGAACAATACTTTTTACGATAATTATTTAGAATTAGAATATGATTTAAGTAAAGTGTTATTTATTGCCACGGCAAACAACATCAGCAATATTCAACCTGCATTAAGAGACCGTTTAGAAATTATTGATTTAAGCGGTTATGCAGTAGAAGAAAAAATTGAAATTGCAAAAAGGCATTTAATGCCCAAGCAAAAAGAAATGCATGGTTTAAATGAAGCCAGTTTTAAATTAAGCGATACTGTTTTAGAAAAAGTTATTGAAGATTACACAAGAGAAAGTGGTGTACGGGAATTAGACAGTCAGTTGGCAAGCGTAATGCGCTACCAGGCAAAAGAATTAGTAATAAAAGGAAAACTAAAAGCTACCATTACCAACAACGATGTAGAAAAGATTTTAGGCAAGCCAAGATACAGTAACGATCTGTACAAAATTGCCAACATGCCGGGTGTGGCCGTTGGCCTTGCATGGACCTATGTTGGCGGCGATATTCTTTTTATTGAAACACAATTAAGCGAAGGCAAAGGCGAATTAAAATTAACTGGTAATTTGGGTAATGTGATGAAGGAAAGTGCCAGCACTGCATTAACTTATTTAGAAGCCAACTGCAAAAAAGTAAATATTGATGCAGCAACTTTTAATAAAAAAGATATTCATATACATGTGCCCGAAGGTGCTGTACCCAAAGACGGGCCGAGTGCAGGTATAACTATGCTCTCTGCTTTGGCCAGTGCTTTTACAGGCCGTAAAATAAAACCTTACCTGGCCATGACGGGTGAAATTACTTTACGTGGACAGGTGCTGCCCGTTGGTGGCATTAAAGAGAAAGTATTGGCTGCCAAACGTGCCGGCTTAAAGGAAATAATTATGTGCTGGCAAAACGAAAAAGATGTGGAGGAAATAAACAACCAGTATATAAAAGGCATTAAGTTTCATTATGTAAAAACCATGCAGCAGGTATTGGATTTGGCTTTGGTATAAAACTTTAAGTTTATATCAAAACTATTTGTGAAATATTAAGACCAATAAAACCATACTTTATAAAACATCGTAAATAAGCCTTTATAATTAATCAACATTTCATGTTGGTTGTTTTAAGGGTTAAAGAAATTCCCGCCGATTCTTCGGGGGGAATTTTTATTTTAGGGAGATGATGAGTAATAAATATCACTCATGAATTGAAAACTTCATCTTATTTCACTTCAACAGTAAAAGCAAAAGAGCTTAACAGTTAAAATAATTTATACAATTTCCATAAATAGTTATATAATTTTTGTAATTACAGTTCGTTTATTATGTAAGATGATATTATTGTTTTAAGAAATGGCTTACATGAAATACTGTTAGTTGGTGTGCCATAAACAAAATGTATAAAAAGTTAATCACCACTGTGGAAAATTTTAACTTCTTTATTAAGAGTCAATTTTCTACATTTAATTATTAATGAAAGAAAATAAAGAAATATCAGCATTACTGCACCTGATTGATGATCCGGATGAATATGTGTATAATACTGTAAGCGAAAAAATTATTTCGTTTGGCAAAGCCATTATCCCCAACCTGGAAAACCTTTGGGAAAATACCACCAGTGAAGATTTACAGGAAAAAATTGAACTGCTGATACACCGTTTACACTTCAGGGATTTAACCAACGATTTTACAGCATGGGCCGCAGGTGATGCCGACTTGTTAGAAGGTGCTTTATTAGTTGCCAGGTATCATTACCCGGAGCTGCAAAAAAATACAGTGCTGCAGGAAATTGAAAAATTAAAACGAAATATATGGCTGGAGCTCAACAGTTATCTTACCCCTTTAGAACAGGTAAATGTTATCACCAGTATTATCTATAATTATTACAAACAAAAAGGTGTTGAGTTTGCCTACAACAACCCCGATGATTATTTAATTAATAAAGCCTTAGAAAGTAAAAAAGGAAATGC
>NZ_JANMUN010000260.1:0-39998 GCF_031391665.1 Ferruginibacter sp. | reverse complement strand
CGTAAGGCTTAAGCTTCAGGTCAAATTCAATGGCATCTTTTATTAGCGGAGCTGTTTTTCGGTTCATTAATTTATCAGTTATTGGAATAGTAATACAGCGTATTAGAATTCTTTTCGTCAAAAATGATGTTGCTTTCGTTCTTTATTTCATCGGCTGTTACAGCCCGGTACCTATCCAGTTCTTTATTGATCAGGTCTGCATCACCCATCAACTCATACATAGCTAAACTGGCTGCACGGTTGGTTATGCTCATGTCTTCAAAAGCGATCATGCTCTCTGTTTTATTTTTTACTTTATCCAGTTCCCGCTGACTGATGCCGTCTTTCTGCAGAATTATCAACTCTTCATTAATGGCGGCTTCTGCGTCTTCCATTCTTATCCCTTTAACCAGTTTTCCTTCAATGGTCAATAAACCTGCATCGGTACTGCCTAAATGATAACATTCAATATTACTGAACAGTTGTTTTTCTTTTACCAGGGCCTGATACAAACGGGATGATCCGCCACCACCCAAAATTTCGGTGATCAGGTCTGCTGTATAATAGCGCATGTCGGTACGTGGGTATATATGCCAGCATTTGTACAATGCATCCAGCGGCACATTTGCTTTTATGGTATTTGACCTGGCTGCGGTTTGTTTTGGCTCAACAGGCAGGTTACGAATATATCTTTCCCCTGCCGGAATAGAAGCAAACCATTTTTCGGTAAGCCGTTTTACTTCTTCAACAGTTATATTACCGGCAACAACCAAAATGGCATTGCTTGGATTGTAGTGCTTTTTAAAAAATGCCTTTACATCATCAAGTGTTGCATTTTCTATATGGCTAAGTTCAGCACCGATCGTCATCCATCTGTATGGATGAACGGTATAAATAAGTTCTCTCAACTTATGCCAAACATCACCATACGGTTTGTTTATATAATGTTCTTTAAACTCTTCGCTTACTACTTTGCGTTGGGTATCTAAACTTTTTTTACCAAATGCTAACGATAACATGCGGTCACTCTCTAACCAAAAAGCCGTTTCAATATTTTCTGCCGGCAATTGACAATAATAATTAGTAAGATCGTTGGTAGTGTAAGCATTATTTTCGCCCCCGGCAACCTGCAACGGTTCATCGTACACCGGAATATTTACGCTGCCGCCAAACATTAAATGCTCAAACAAATGTGCAAAGCCGGTTTTGTGTGGTTCTTCGTCTTTTGACCCCACATCGTACAAAACATTTACTACAGCCATTGGGGTACTTTTATCTTCATGCACCAATACTTTTAATCCATTGGGCAAAACAAATTTTTCAAACTGAATCATGCGGCAAAGGTAAATAGTTACGGGTTAAAAAAATTATAGGTTTATATACCTTTTGCGTATATGGTATCTTGGAAAAAAATAATCACTTAATGGTAAACTACCTGATGCTTAGTGGATACAGATGGAGGATAATTAATTCTTCTTTTCTTTTTACTATAACTCTAATTTCTTCGTTAGCGGTTTGTAAAATATTTTTATAGATATTAATGTTGTGAGAAAAATTATTGCCTACAGAAAAAACTTCGTCGCCGGGTAAAAATCTTGCTTTTGCGCCTGGTGAACCTTCTATAACATCGCCTACCACAATTTTCCCTTCCTCATAATAAATACCAAGGCCAGTGTAAGCATAATCAAAACCTTCTTTAAAATGACTGTTGGGCAACAGGTGAATTTCTCTTTTAGGATAATTAATTATCATATTAAATCTTCGCAACAAATCATTTCCAATAAGGCCTCCGGTAAAAGGAAAAGATGTTACGTTATATGCATCATCATATAAGTAAGTGGGTACCTGGTGAAACCTGTACGGCCCCAGCTTAACTTCTTTTACAACAGTAAGCCTCATTTGCAGTTTGCCTCCCATGCCCTGTGCCTGGGTTAATACAGGTTTACGCCGGGAAAGTAAAACACTGCTGTCCTGGGCAAATTGTTCACTCATTAAAAAACATAAACCTGCACCTGTATCAAAATAAAAATTATATCCCATTTTTTTTCTGTCTTTTATGTTTACCCATTGTATGGGCAGTGCAGTAAAAACAGGATGCAATGTACTTCCCCCTTTTGGGTAATTAATTTTCCCGGGGCTGTACACTTCAATAATACTGCTGTCGAAATTTATAGAAACTATATATTTACTGAAAAAACTGTAGCCAATAATACCATCTACTTTTTCGCCATAAACACTGGTGAGTACTTCATAATTATTAACATGAAAATTAAGATGAGGCACATCCAACCCGGTTAAATGCAATGTTTCATCAAAAACAAAGGGCACTTTTCGTATGCCGCCAATACCGGTAATGGTTGTATCACTTGCTTTACTTAAAATTTTAAATTCGGCGCAGGTGGAAGAGTCTAACGAAATGCCGCCGCTTCCTGTGTCTAAAACAAAATTTAATGTATCTGGCACATTACCCACCCTTGCCTGTATAACCATAACACCACCACTGTACTGTTTAAACGGAAATCTGGTAAGTAATTTAGCAGGCGGCGGAGATAATATTTCCTGTGCCCGGCAAATAAAAGCTGGCAAAAGACTATTGGCAATAAGCAATATCGTTAAAATATTTTTTCTCATTAAGCAGTATGTAATTTACAACCTAATGGATGTACTTTTGTTGTTTATTACACAAAAGGTTTTTTATGAACTTAAATGATTTATACCAGAAGGCCCTCGATTTTGGTTTTCTTACTGCAGAAGAAGGTATGTATTTGTTTGAAAACGCTCCCTTAACCGAGTTGATGTATGTGGCCAATGAGTTACGCAAAAAGCAGGTACCCCATGGAAAAGTTACCTGGCAAATTGACCGTAATGTAAACACCACCAACGTGTGTATTGCCAATTGCAAGTTTTGCAATTTTTACCGCATACCCGGCCATGCCGATGCTTATATAACCGATATTGAAACTTATAAAACAAAAATTGAGGAAACTATAAAATTTGGTGGCGATCAATTGTTGTTACAGGGCGGACACCACCCGGAACTCGGCTTAAGTTTTTACGTGAACCTGTTTAAAGAATTAAAAAGCCTTTATCCCAATATAAAATTACATACCCTTGGCCCTCCGGAAGTGGCGCACATTACAAAGCTTGAAAAAAGTACACACCGTGAAGTATTGATGGCTTTAAAAGAAGCTGGTATGGACAGTTTACCCGGGGCCGGGGCCGAAATTTTAACCGACAGGGTAAGGCGTTTAATAAGCAAAGGGAAATGCGGTGCACAAGAGTGGCTGGATATTATGCATGAAGCACATAAACTAAATATTACCACATCTGCCACCATGATGTTTGGCCATGTAGAAACTTTACAGGAACGGTTTGAACATTTAATAAAATTAAGAGAAGTTCAAAGCCGCAAGCCCGAAAATGCAAAAGGGTTTTTAGCGTTTATTCCATGGACGTTTCAGGATGTAGATACATTACTTACAAGAATACGTGGCGTACACAATTTAACTACATCCGAAGAATATATACGCATGATTGCGATGAGCCGTATCATGTTACCCAATGTAAAAAATATACAGGCCAGCTGGCTAACGGTGGGTAAACAGGTAGCGCAAATTTGTTTAAATGCAGGCGCTAACGATTTTGGAAGTATTATGATTGAAGAAAATGTAGTAAGCGCTGCAGGTGCGCCACACCGTTTTACCAGTACCACCATTCAGCAATCTATAAAAGAAGCCGGTTTTGAACCTCAATTAAGAAACCAGCAATACGAATGGAGGGCAATACCCGATGCAATTGTAGAACAGGTTATTGATTATTAATTTTTCCTTTTAACACCTTAAATTAAAAACATGTCAAAAGAAGTGTTGCTTAAACAACTTCACCGTTTTAGAATGGTGGCTATTGCTGAAGGTATTTCATTTTTAGTTTTATTAGGTATTGCCATGCCGCTTAAATATATGCTGGATTTACCCGAAGCGGTAAAAGTTGTTGGGTGGATACACGGCGCTTTATTTGTAACCTTTATTTATTTTGCCTTTGAAATATTTACTTCTTTTAAAAAAGAAATTTTATGGCTGGGCAAAGCTTTTATTGCTTCCATCATTCCTTTTGGTACTTTTATTTTTGACCGGGAATTAAAAATGGAAGAACAAATTTTAATAAGAAAATAAAAATAATGGCGGAGGATTTACATATTATTCAAGGCACTAAAGCAGAAATTTATCAATCGCTTATTCCGCAAATAAATGCTTTGATTGATGGCGAGCCTGATTTAATTGCCAACCTGGCTAATGTTGCTGCTGCATTAAAAGAACAATTTAATTGGTTGTGGGTGGGTTTTTATTTAGTGAAGCCCTTCGGCTCAGCTCAGGATGATAAAGAATTAGTTTTGGGGCCTTTTCAGGGACCGGTGGCCTGTACCCGAATTAAAAAAGGCCGTGGTGTATGCGGTGCTGCCTGGCAAAATGCGGTAACGTTAATTGTACCCGATGTAGAAAAATTTCCCGGGCATATTGCCTGCAGCAGTTTATCAAAATCAGAAATTGTAATTCCTCTTTTTAAAGATGGTGAAGTTTTTGGTGTGCTTGATGTGGATAGTGAACTGTTGAATGAGTTTGATGAAATTGATAAGCGATATTTGGAGGAGATTGTAAAGCCCCTGTCCCCTAAAGAGGAACTTAGGTAGTTACTGTTTTTTTATTGTTTCAACCTTAAATTTGTTACTGTTTTTTTTTGCTAAAAGATAATAAAATTATTTTACGCTGAAGTTCCCCTTTAGGGGCGGAGGGGCTTTAGGGGCTGTATTATCCTTCCATCCCCACAAATACCTGCAGGCATAAGTTTTATAAGGGCTCCATTTTTTACTGATGGATAACATTTTTTCTTTCATTGCTTTTTTATCTGCCGCATCAATATTATACAGTTTACAAATGGCCTGCTGTATGCCTAAATCATCTACTGCAAAAATATCTTCACGGCCAAGGGTAAACATTAAAATCATTTCCACCGTCCATTGGCCCACCCCTTTTATTTGAGTAAGGTATTTTATCAGTTCTTCATTGCTCATTTTATGCAAACGGGCATCAGTAATTTTTTCATCAATAAAAAATTTGCAGACATTGTGTACATAGTTTGCTTTAGCGTTACTAAGGCCAATGCTGCGTAAAGTTTCAAAAGGAGTTTCGGCAATTTGTTGTGCAGTAGGAGTTTTGCCTTTATATAAATTCAAAAATCTTTTTTGAAAAACATCGGCAACTTTAGTACTCAGCTGCTGGCTCATAATAGAATTACATAAATGCAGGTGTATATTTTTTCTTTTGACTAAAAGAAACGGCTGCTGGTGCTCAATTATTTTTTTAAGTTTTTTATCTTTAGATAAATGGACAATATGAGGCATGGTAATAATTTACTCCTCAATATCTGCAAAAAAAATGTATCGGCTGCAAAAATTTATGCATCGGCCCATTGTTTAAAATCAGCCACCCTTTCTCTGCTTATAATTATTTCTTCTTGTGCAGCAATGCCTTTTAAATGCAGTTTAAGGCGGTTGCTTTGGTATGGTTTTACCTGGTCGATAACACCTGCATTAATAATTATTTTTCTGTTGAGCCTGAAAAAATCTTTGGGATTTAATTCAGTTTCTAATTTTTCCATAGTGGTGTTAATTACAAACCTGTTACCTTCCTTGTCTATTAAAAAAACAATTTTATTATCGGCAGCAAAATAGGCCACTTCGCTGGCAGCAATAAAAAACAACCGCTGGCCAACCTTTGCTAAAAACCTGCTTTTATAATTTACCGAAAAATTATCCTTAACCTGCTCCATCAGCAACTGGTAATCTTTAGGAGCAAATGCGGTGGCCAGGTTTTTATATTTATTCAATGCCGTAGCTAATGCTTCTGCGCTTACCGGTTTTAAAATATAATCTACACTGAATAATTTAAAGGCATCAATAGCGTAGTTTTCGTAAGCAGTAGTAAAAATGATGGGCTTTTGTGTAGTGGTGCGTTTAAAAATTTCAAAGCTTTGCCCGTCGGATAAATGTATATCCAATAATATTAAATCGGGGTGCGGTTTGGTGTTAAGCCATTGTACAGTTTCTTCAACACTTTCCAGACAGCCTACAATGTTTATAGATGCATCGTAAGCTTTTACTAAAAGCTGTAATCTTTCCTGGGCTAATTGTTCGTCTTCTACAATTAAAATTGTCATGGCACATTTTAATTTAAAGTAAGTAAGGGCAGCGCAACTGTAAAATCAACCGCATCATTTTTTACGGTTACGTTTTTTCCGCTTACCAACTGATAGCGTTTAATAATATTAGCTAATCCAATTTTGGTAGAATTATCTACCGATTGGCGCAACTGCAAATTGTTAGATACCACAATGGAATTATTGCCATTGATATGCACATCAATATGCAGTGGTTTTGTTTTACTTACTACATTATGCTTAATGGCATTTTCTATAAGCATTTGTAAAGAGGCCGGTATTACATAAAATTTTTCATAGGGTTCGGGTACTTCAATAGTTATATCTAGCCCTTCGGCAAATCTTTTTTGTAGTAAAAAAATATACGGTTTTATAAAATCAAGCTCTGTTTTTATATCCACCAGTTCTTTATCGTGGTTGTTTAATATATAACGGTACACTTTAGAAAACTCTTCAATAAATTTATTGGCCTCTTCATTATTTTTCATAATTAATGCCGACAGTACATTTAAATTATTGAATAAAAAATGAGGGTTTATCTGACTTTTTACTAATTGTAGTTCTGCCTGTGCCGATATTCTTTTTAATTCCTCTGCCTCCATCCATTTGGTTTTATACTGGGTAAAATAAAACTTAATGGCGTTTAATAGATGAAACAACAGGTTGGCCAGCCATGCATAAATTAAATTTAATTTTAGCGGTATTACAGTTTGCTTAAAACTGTAATTGTGTAGCCCCATACTTACAAAAAACACTACGCTAATTGTAATAATAGTGGTAAATAAACTGCCGTAATAAAAAATACCACCAGCGTTCTTATTTTATTTTGTTGCCGGCTAATTAATTTTTTAAAAAACGGTTCAATTAACCTGCTGGTTTCCCATATTAGTAATGTAATTATGGTAATAGTTGCAAAAGCTACATACCATTCTATGGGGATATTAAAGTATTTATACACCTCACACAATACAGTATTAAGGTAGGTGTAAGTGGCTAAAACTGCAATAAAAACATACCGGTATTTATTAGCAAACATTGTTGGGGTTTTATAATACTAACATCAACGGCGAAAATTAAAAATTGTTCGCCGCTGATGCAGTTGAGTTTTTCATATTATGGTAACAAAACTCTGTCGATAGCGTGTACCACTCCATTGCGTGCCATTATATTGGTGGCTATAATATTTGATGCAGTTCCGCCATTTCCATTTCCCCTTATTGTTGCACCTGTTGTTAAGCTAATGGTGGTGGTGCCGCCAGCTAACATGGCTAATGAGCCATTTGCAAGATCTGATGAGAATGCTCTTCCTCCAACTACATGGTACCGCAGTACGGCCAATAAAGTTGCAACAGGAATGTTATCAATATTATTAGTTCCTAAAGCAGTTAATAATTGCGTAAATGCTGCATTAGTAGGTGCAAATACAGTAATAGTTGCGGTACTTAAAGTATTAATTAATGTGGGATCTCCACCTGGTGCATTATTAGCCCGTACTATTGCTTTTACCAACGAATCTAAGCCAGAACCAGCTGCTTGTGCGGTTGCTACAATACTACCAGAAGGTTTGTTTAATGCTTTTGATAAAATGTGTATCACACCATTATCTGCAGCAACATCTGCAGTAGTAACCTTAATACCGTTTACAAATACACCGGCTGCATTTTTAGTAACAAAAACAGAATCGCCTCCAGCTGTTACCACTTTTGCATTGGGGCCAGCAGGTACATTGGCAGCTAAAATTTTTGAGCCAATGGTGTGGTAAAGCAAAAGATCGCTTAATTGTGTTGATGATAACGAGGTAACAGTAGCAGAAGTAATACCTGCACTTGCAAAGGCAGCATTATCGGGTGCAAATACCGTAAATGGACCTGTGCCGCTTAAAGTTGCAGCCAAGTTGGCTTTTACTACCGCTTCTTCCAACACACTAAAAGTAGCGCCGGCTACCACTACATCTTTAATAGTGTTGGTTTTTGGCGGTGTTGGTACATCATCATCTTTACACGATGAAAAACTAAATACTGCGCCTGCTATGGCTGCAAATAATACACTTTTAAAGGGGATGTTCTTTTTCATAATTGATTGTTTTTATAATCTGATTACAAAAAATAACAACTATGGATTTAGCAATTACCGCAAACGGTACTTTTTAGGGAGTGAACCGTAATATTTTAAAGATGAAGCATAAAAAAGCTGCCTCAAAAAATTGAGGCAGATTTACAATGAGTTAAAAAATATTACACACTCCAGCTTACTCCACCGTCTTTCTCATCTTTTAAATTAATACCAATTGCGGTTAACTGGTTTCTTATTTTATCACTGGTAGCAAAATCTTTTTTTGACTTTGCTTCTTTTCTGATGTCAATTAATAATTCCATTACACCGCTCAGCTTTCCGTCGCTCAAATTAAATTCGTCTGTTAAACCAAACACCTCTTCTATGTAAGCCTTAAATTTTTGCTGCATTAAAATCAAGGTAGATGAAGCCAATGCATCAGCGGGTATCAATCCATCTTTAATAGAATTAATTAAAGGCACCAGCTCAAACATATTAGCCAATACTTTAGCGGTGTTAAAATCATCATTCATGTTCTCATCAAAGGCCGCAATAATTTGCAAACATTTAGCATTAAGTTCCACATCTTTTGCTGCTGCATCGTTGTTTATAATTGTAAATTTCTTCAGCACTTCGTAAGCTTCCCACAATCTTTTAAAACCTTTTTCGCTTGCCTGCAAAGCCTCGTTGCTAAAATCTAATGTGCTGCGGTAATGCGTTTGCAGCATAAAAAAACGGGTCGTCATCGGCGAGTAAGCTTTTTCCAGCAACGGGTGATTGCCGGTAAACAATTCTTCTGGTAAAAAACCATTGCCTAAAGATTTGCTCATACGGGTGCCGTTAACCGTTAGCATGTTGGTATGCATCCAGTAATTGGCCGGACTGGTATGGTTGCAGGCCTGGCTTTGTGCAATTTCGTTGGTATGGTGTGTAGCAGCAAGGTCCATTCCGCCACCATGTATATCAAATTTTTTACCCAAATATTTTTCACTCATGGCCGAGCATTCAATATGCCAGCCGGGAAAACCCATTCCCCAGGGGCTGGGCCATTGCATTAAATGTTCTGGGCTGGCTTTTATCCATAAAGCAAAATCGAGGCGACCACGTTTTTCATCCTGTCCGCCCAATTCTCTTGTACCCTCCAAAAGATCTTCTAATTTTCTGTTAGTTAAAATTCCGTAAGGTTGTTCTTTGCTGTATTTTTCTACATCAAAATAAATGGTACCATTTACTTCATACGCATAGCCGTTAGCAATGATGTGTTTGGTCATTTCAATTTGCTCGGCAATATGGCCGGTAGCGGTTGGCTCAATTGATGGTGGCAAATTATTAAACAACTGCATTACATGATGAAAGCCCAATGTATATTTTTGTACAATTTCCATTGGTTCCACCTGCTGCAGCCTTGCAATTTTACTAAACTTATCATCGCCTTCATCACGGTCGCCTTCCAAATGCCCGGCATCGGTAATGTTGCGTACATAACGCACTTTGTAACCCAAATTAGTTAAGTAGCGGTAAATAATATCAAAAGAAATAAATGTACGGCAGTTGCCTAAATGCACATCGCTGTACACGGTTGGGCCGCATACGTACATACCCACATGCTCCGGCGTAACTGGTTTAAATTCTTCTTTCTCTCTAGAAATGGTGTTATAAATTTTTAAAGACATATCCCTATCCCGTAAAGGGAAATTTATTTTACTTTGAAAAATTAATTTGATAATGTTTGCACTTTTTTTAAAAGATGCCGTGACAAAGATATATTACATGCCGCAACGGCAACAGAAAAAATAATATGGAGTAGTTTTTTTCATCTTAAAATCAAAAGTACCATTATTTTATTATTGCTGCATCAGTAATAACAGGAAAGTGATCACTTAATTTTTTACTGATTCTTGTAAACTGCTTCACCTCAAATTTATAATCTAAAAAAATATTATCAATACGCAGTGTGGGGGAAATACCACTGTAGGTACGGCCAATGCCGCTGCCTTTTTCTGCAAAAGCATTTTGTATGCCTTTGCCAATAGTGTTGTAAGCATAGCTATTGGGCACATCGTTAAAATCGCCACACACAATTACAGGGTAAGGGCTTTTGTCCATTTCTTCTTTTATTCTTTCCGACTGTATTTTTCTTTTTAAAAACCCTTTTTTTAATTTACTGATCAGGCTCCTCGATTTTTTCAGGTCCTCGTCGTCGGTAATAGTGGGCTTTTCAATATACTCTAAATTTGTAACCGTAAATTTCAGCGATTGCAAATGAATATTAAACACACGAAAAGTATCTGCACCTTTTACAATGTCTGTGTATTGAAAAATAGAATTGTAATCGTTTGGATAATAACTCATCGTTTTTTTATTAATGATGGGATATTTTGAAAAAGTGATAATACCAAAATGATGCTGCCCGTCAAAATCCAGTTTTGGGTTGTAAGAATAATTATAATCAGTAAATACTGCCTGCTCCATTATATCGGGAATATAATTAATTGCTTTAGCCACATTATCGCTGCCCACCATTTCCTGAAAAGTTGCAATATCCGGCTGAAAATCTTTTATCAGATCCAGCATCTGCTGTTTTTTTTCGGGGTGCGTTTTGTGTTCTAAAATATCAAAGTGTTCTACATTCCAGCTCATTATGCGTAAGTTACTGTCTTGTTTTTGTTTTGCAAATCCGGTTGAAAATCTAAATGGAATAATAGTAGTAATTGGTTTATACGCCAGCAAAATGGTAATTACAGAAATTAACGACCACCTTGCTTTTACAAACAACCAAAATAAAACAAACAGCAATAATAAACCCAGTAAATAAAAAGATGCAAGAGTAAGTAAACCGAGCGGCCAAAAGTATTTTGGATTAAACCATCCGCCATAGCAGCCCAATAAAAACAACACCGCCAAAATTATATTGGTGATAATGAAAAACTTTTTTGTTATTCTGCGGAAAAGGCTTTTGGGCATTGCATAAAGATAACACCAGATGGTTAAAAATATTTCAATCTTAAAACGTTAACAAATTTTATAAAAGATGAGACGCCTACAACTCTTCTTCGCTGGCCCTTTTTAAAATATTTTTTTCTTCTTCTGTAAGAAAATGGTAGCCCTGCTGGCTTATTTTATCTAATATTTCATCAATACGCTGTTGTGTAACGTTGGCCGTTTTATTAAATGGTTTTCTGCTGCCGGTATTATAAAATACTTTTTCTTTTGTTTTATTTACCGCTGCTTTTTTATTGGGGTTAAAAAGATTGCTGCCCCAATTGTATAAATTAATCATCCATACACTTAAATCTTTTCCCTGCCGTAATAAATAAACAAATAAAAAACCTGCTAATGCACCGCCTAAAGTGGCAAAGCTGCCGGCATTGGTAAGAGAAAATGCACTTATTAAAGTTATTAAAAGAAACAAGCCCGTTAAAACCCAAACAGGAATTCCCCTGCCAATATTTTTAAAAATGCGGTAGCGTGGCGAAAATGTTGTTACCGCCATGGCAATTGCCGCAGTGCCGGTTTGCGAACCGTATAAATAAGCGTTGCCAATATTTGCTTTAAGTGGCGGCAAAGCATACACCACAATAATAAAAAACACGGCCCCAAGTAAACTGCCATAAATGTAAACAGGAAAAATAAATTTATTGCCCGACAGATCTTGCAAAATATAACCAAAGGCCCATAACCAGAGCATACTGGTTAACATGGTAAGCAGTAATGGAAATGTATCCATACCACCCTGCGAAAACATAAAAGTTAAAACTGTCCATGGCGATTCGCTTAACTTAATCAAGCTTGCCGGCATTGCCACCCAGCGTATAGCATCAAACTGCAGTGCTGCTGCCCCCTCGCCCTGGTGGGTATATAAATAAAAAACTCTTGAGATAAGTATTAAAAAAAAGAAAACCATATTTATGGCAAACAATGCAAAAAGTGCATTACCTGCCTGGCCAAGTGTAAATCTTCGCCTTGCTAATCCTCTGTAATCCTGGTATCTGTCCGACTCTCCCATAATTTTTTGCCTTGCAAATTTACTAACAGTTATAACATAATAATGTTAAGAGTTAATAGAAAGTTTTTTTGTTGGTTTTGTTCCAGTATAACACTAATAAAAAGCCAGCAATTGCTCCACCTAAATGTGCAAAATGCGCAATGTTATCGCCAGGTATTCCAGCAAAGCCACCAAACAAATCTATTGCTACCATTATAGGAATAGCAATTTTAGCTTTAATTGGAATGGGTATAAACATCATGAATAATGGCGTGTTGGGAAAAAGGTAAGCAAATGCTGCCATAACCCCCATCACTGCACCCGATGCCCCTACTGCACCTCCCAGAAAATATTTAGGAATATAGCCCTCACTTGCAACAGCCTGGTCATACATTACCTGAGTAATTTGTCCTACTTCGGGATTTCTTAAATATTGCATTATTAAATGCAAAGCAGCCGCTGCAAGTCCTGAAAGTAAATAAAAGATTAAAAATTTTTTTCCTCCCCAATATTTTTCAAGCATGCTTCCAAACATCCATAAACCAAGCATGTTAAATATTATATGCATCAGCGAATTTGGGGAATGAGCAAACATGTGCGTTATAACCTGGTGGGGTTTAAAAAAAGGACTGTTTATTGGAAATAATGCTATAGCGTCAGTTACTTTGTCGCCTATTATTTTTTGTGCAGCATAAACCAATACATTAATTATGATAAGATTAAAAACAACCGGTGTTTCTCTTTGTATTTGATTTCCGGAATTATAGTATGCCATTGTGTAAAGTTAATTTTTAAATTTTTATTTCAATATCAGCAACACCACACATTCAATATGGTGTGTGTGCGGAAACATATCTACCGGTTGAATTTTTTCTACCGTATATTTTTCGCTCAGCAAAGCTATGTCTCTTGCCTGAGTGGCAGTGTTACAGCTTACATAAACTATTTTAGGGGCTGCAATTTCTAAAAGCTTAGTTACTAATTTATCATGCATACCCGCCCTTGGCGGATCGGTAATAATAACATCAGGCCTGCCATGAGTTGCAAAAAAATCATCGTTGCAAATTTTTATAACATCGCCGGCAAAAAATTGTGCATGGGTAATATTATTCAATGCAGCATTTTCTTTAGCATCTGCAATAGCCTCTTCAATAACTTCTACACCAATTATTTTTTTTGCATGCCGGCTTACAAAAATGCCAATGCTGCCCGTGCCACAATATAAATCGTACACTACTTCGTTACCGGTTAATGCTGCAAAATCTCTTGTTACCCTGTATAATTTTTCTGCTTGCTTGGTATTAGTTTGAAAAAATGATTTGGGTGAAATTTTAAATTGAAACTGTTCTAACTCTTCTATTACAAAGCCTTTTCCAAAATATACCTGCGGTGTTAAATCGTAAATAGTATCGTTCCATTTTGGGTTGATGGTAAATAATAAAGTAGTTATCGAAGGTACCTGCTGCAATAAATGATCCAGCAGTTTTTTACGTTCTGTTTCTTCTTCAAAATTAAAAATCATATTCACCATCAGCTGCCCGGTGGTGCAGTAACGGATAACAATATTTCGCAGCCATCCCGTATGTTCCCTTACATCGTAAAATGAATAATTGTTTAGTAAAGCAAAATCTCTTACTGTATTGCGGATGCTGTTATTTACCCCATCCATTAAATAACACTCTTCAATATCAATTATTTTATCAAACAGGCGGGGTACGTGAAAGCCCAAAGCCCCCCCACCCCCCGAAGGGGGGATTTCCGAAGGGCCTGATTCTTTAAAAGAACTTTCTAAAATTGGATTGCTTAAAATCCCCCCTTCGGGGGGTGGGGGGGCAATTTCACCTGGCAACAAATACCTTTTATTGCTAAACGTGAACTCTAATTTATTGCGGTAATATTTATCATCATCTGCACCAATAATGGGCAATATTTCGGGTAGCGGAATTTTCCCAATGCGCTTTAAATTCTGCTCTGCTTCCTGCTGTTTGTACTGCAATTGTTTTGCATACGGCATCATTTGCCATTTACAACCGCCGCATACACCAAAGTGTTTACAAAACGGCTCTACTCTTTCTTTAGAGTAACTTATTATTTTTTGCACCCTTCCCTCGGCCCAGTCTTTTTTATTTTTGGTAATAAAAATATCGGCCACATCGCCGGGCACAGCACCAGAAATAAAAATTACTTTTCCATCCAGTTTGGCCAGCGCCTTTCCTTCGGCAGCATAATCGGTTACCAAAACGTTTTCCAGAATTATTCTTTGCTTTTGTTTTTTCACGGCAGCAAAAATACCTTAACTAATTGAATGTTGCCCGATGTTTCAACCCGTCGCAATAATTTCAGGCCCATTCAACTTCTTTTGTTAACGATTTGTAATTGCCCTGTGCCTTAAACAGCAACTATACCTTACAATTTAAAATTTTACTGCACACTCAATAGCTCTCCGTTGTTGCTAACACTGCCGCAAATGCAAATTATCAGCGATTTTAAATACATTTGCTATCCTAAAATAATATGAAAAAATATACCTTTTTCCTTTTAGCAATATTTGGCAGCAGCCTGTGTTTTGCACAGGGTTACCAAATAACATTACAGGCGCAGCAATACAAAAGCGGCATTGCTTATTTAACTTACTACATGGGCAGCAATTTAAATATTGCCGACTCTGCCGCAGTAAGCAATACCGGCATGGCCATATTTAAAGGCAAACAAAAATTACCCGGCGGTATTTATGCTGTTGTTTTTCCGGATAAAAATTTACGAACAGATTTTTTGATTGATAAAGAACAAAAAATTACTGTTAAGGCAGATACTACTGACCTTGTAAATAAAACAACCGTTACTGGCTCATCTGCCAATTTATTGTATGTGCAATACCAAAAATATGTTGCTAAAAAAGGTAAGCAACTGCAGGATGAAAGAATGGCGTATATGTCATCAAAAACAAAACAAGATTCTCTAACCCACGAAAAAAATTACAACTTATATAATACCGAATTAAATACTTACCGTGACGGTATTATAAAAAATCAGCCAGCTTCTATGATGGCCGCTTTGCTTAAAGCAATGAAAGAACCTTCGGTACCGGCAAACATTCCGGTAACAAAGCAGGATACAATAAATAATTATAATTATTATAAAGCACATTACTGGGATGGTGTAACTTTTATGGACGACAGGATTATACGCACCCCTTTCTTTTTAAAAAGAATTGAACGGTATTACCGGGAAGTAATTTCACCATCACCCGACAGCATTATAAAAGATGTGGATTATAAATTACTGCTGGCACGTACAAGTCCCGAGATGTATAAGTTTTTATTAAACTGGTTAACGGATGAATACATTAACCCAAAATACATGGGGCAGGATGCTGTGTTTGTACATCTTTTTGAAAAATACCACAGCAAAGGATTAACCAGCTGGCTTAACGAAAAACAAATGGAAGCCATAAGCCGCCGTGCTTATATGCTGATGGCTAATCTAATTGGCGAAAAAGCTGCTAATCTGGATATGATTGACAGTGCCGGAAAACCCTCACCACTTTACAATGTTGCTGCTGATTATACTGTAATTATTTTTTGGGACCCCAACTGCGGCCACTGCAAAGAAGAAGTGCCAAGACTAGATTCTATTTACCAGGCCAGCTGGAAAAAGCATAATGTAAAAATTTATGCGGTACTGTCACCCGATGATAAAGAAAACCCAAAACCCGAATGGATAAAATTTATTAATGAACATAAGCTTACCGAATGGACACATGTATATAAAACCAAAGCTATGGAAGAGGCAGATTTTGCTGCACAAAAACCGGGCTTCAGGCAGTTGTACGATATTACGCTTACACCAACCTTATATTTACTGGATAAAGACAAACATATAGTTGGAAAAAAACTAACACTGCTTCAGTTAAACGAACTGCTTGAAGTAAAATGGAAAACTAAACCTTAAAACTCCACTGATGATGAAACGTATTTTATTACTGCTTACCCTTGCGTTTAATTTTTCTGCTTTATTTTCTCAAACACTTTTTACCTATGGCAGTAATGCTGTTGATAAAGCAGAATTTTTAAGGGCTTACAATAAAAATAAAACAACCACCGACGATAAAGAAAAATCGTTAAGGGAATACCTTGATCTCTATTCAAAATTTAAATTAAAAGTAAAAGCTGCCAGGGATACCAAACTGGATACATTGCCTCAGCTTGCTGCCGACTTACAAAACTTTCGCAGCCAGATTGAAGAAACTTATATGACCAATGACGATGCGATGAATACATTGATTGATGAAGCATTCACCAATTCTAAAAAAGATTTGCATGTTATTCATTTTTTTACAGCACTAAATGCCAAGACAACCCTGGCAGATTCTGTAAAAGCAGTAAAAGCAATGCAAAAAATATATGGCGAGGTAATGGGCGGTAAAAAAGATTATGAAAAATTAGCTACAGATGCCTCTGATGCTGCTGTAAAAATAAAAGCTTCGGATATTGGTTATATTACTGCCTTTTCTGTACCATACGAGTATGAAAAAATTATTTACAGTTTAAAAAATGGTGAAGCCAGTAAACCATACCGTTCTAAAAACGGTTTGCATATTTTTAAAGTTGTTGACGAAAGAAAGGGAATGGGCAAATGGAAAATTGCACAAATACTTTTTTCTATTCCTCCTGGCGATGAAACAGCCAATAATAAATTAATACAGCAAAAAGCTGATTCCATTTATTTAAAACTGCAGGCCGGTGCCAGCTTTGATGAAATGGCAAAACTGTACAGCGATGATAAATTAACATACACCTCAGGCGGTAACATGCCCGAGTTTACCACCGGAAAATATGAGCAGCCTTTTGAAGCAGCCGTTTTTAAATTAACAAAAGATGGAGAAATATCAAAACCATTTGCTACGCAGTATGGCCTTCATATTGTAAAAAGAATACGTGCAGAGCCGGTGCAAACTACAAAAGCCGATGCTGCTTATATGTACGAAATAAAACAAAAAGTTTTGCAGGATGGAAGGGTAAACAATGCCAAAGATATTTTTACAAAAGCTGTTATTAAAACCGTTAACTACAAAAAAAATACAGCCGTAAAAGATGCCGATTTATTTCGCTATGCCGATAGTATTGCAACAAACCCTGCAGTAAACGGTACAAAAGTATTTCCTGTAAGTAATAAAATAATTTTCACTTCTGCCAAAGGCAATATTAAAGGAGCAGAGTGGTTAAGTTTTATAAGAGAGTATAAAACCAACCCTGAAATATATAAAGGCGAAAGCAATGCCGCATTGTTACAAAAATTTATAACTGTAAAATCGCTGGAATATTATAAAGCACATTTAGAAGATTACAGTGCTGAGTTTCGCTACCAAATGGAGGAATTTAAAGAGGGTAATATGTTGTTTGAAATAATGGAAAGAAAAGTGTGGAGCAGTGCCGTAAACGACAGTGCCGGGTTGGCTAAATATTACTTAATTCATAAAAGTAAATATGTGTGGGCCGCCAGTGCCGATGTAATTATTTTTAACTGCAGTAATAAAAAATCTGCAGACCTGTCACTTGTTGCTGTAAAAGATGGAAAAAACTGGAAGAAAATTGCAGAAGAAAGTAATAACACCATACAGGCAGATTCGGGCAGGTACGAATTGGCACAAATAGCATTAGCTGATGGCGCACCACCGGCTGCAGGAACTATTACATCCATTATGGTTAACCCCTCCGATGGTACTGCCGGTTTTATAATGATATTAAAAATGTATCCTGCAAATGAACAGCGGACCTTTGAAGAAGCAAGGGGGTTGGTAATAAATGATTATCAAAATGTGATGGAAGAAAAATGGATTGAGGAATTGAGGAGAAAATATCCCGTTAAAACAGATGAAGGGGTATTTAAATCCCTGCTTAAATAAAAAATAATTTTCAAGTGATAGTAAAAGCCTGCTTACAAAACCTGTTGGCAGGCTTTTTGCGTATTTGGGTTTAAAATAAACGAAAAATCTAAAACTCACGAAAATGAAAAAATTAATTATGGGCATAGCTATGCTGGTGGCATACGCTAATTCTAACGCACAATTTTATTTGCAGGGCGGGCTTAACCTGGCCAACATTACAAAAACAAACGATGGCCACACCGAAAAAAATAATATGCTGGCCAGTTTTAATGCCGGTTTTATGGGCAGGTTTGGCTTATCAAAAACAGTTGATTTAGAAAGTGGATTACTGCTTACAGGCCATGGCTCCAAAGCGGAAAGTTATTTTAACGGCGGCGCCGATTATATAAAATCTACTTTTAATCCTTTGTATGTAGAGTTGCCCTTAAATCTTGTTTTAAGTATCCCGATGGAAAAAAATACCGGCGTATTTTTTAATGCAGGTCCTTACATTGCAGTAGGTGTTGGCGGTAAATCCAAAACCGATTCTAAATTCGGTCCGTTAACCTCTTCATCTAACTCATCCATAAAATTCAGTAACGACGATCCGTTTACATCGCAGCAGGAAGATGCAGCTTACAACAAATTAAAACGTTTTGATTATGGTATTAATGCAGGTGGCGGTTTTAGGTTTGAGCATTTAATTTTAAAAGTAAATTACGGTATGGGGTTGGCTAAAATAAACTCTACCGAAAGCAATAATTCGGTTAACGAAAAAAATAAATACCGCACGTTAAGTTTTTCTGTAGGTATTCCGTTGAATTAATAAAGAAATATTTTAAGTAAAAAAACTGGATACCAAAAATATCCAGTTTTTTTATACCCTTAATGTAACCCTTGAAAAATTAAAATCACTATTAGTATAATTTCACTTTCTTATTGCCGGATTTATACAATTGTAGTAGTATTGTGTTATGCTGGATTTTCTAATTAAAATTATACAATACTTCAATGCCAATAATATTGGTTACATGATATCTGGAAGTGTAGCCATGAGTACTTACATATTACCAAGAGCAACAAGAGATATAGATTTTGTAGTACACTTACAACCAAAGGATGTTGAAGCCTTTGCAAATCATTTTAAAGAAGGGTATTATTGTGATATTGCTGCAGTAAGGGATGCGATACAAACACAATCTCTGTTTAATATTATAGATTACAATTCAGGGTTTAAAGCAGATTTTGTAATCCTAAAAAATGAGCCGTTTCGTCAAACTGAATTTAGCAGAAGGGTACAGTCTAATTTTGATGGCACGCCAATATTTTTAGTAAGCCCCGAAGATTTATTAATTTCAAAACTTATCTGGATACAGCAATTGCAAAGCCATATACAAATGGAGGATATAAAAAACCTTGTTGTAATTGAAACTTTAGATTGGCCCTATATTAACAATTGGGTAAAATCGCTAAATCTAAATACCTTTAATTTGTTTTAATGGAAGATACACCACTACATATTAAACAATTGCAACTAAAGGTTTGGCTGGCTAAAACACCAGCCCAACGATTAAAACAATTTTTAGAAGACAATGATGCGTTGCAAAAATTTTGGGCTAAAAATAAAAACGCAAAAGCAACTATTGATAATCAATTAAAAGATAAGCCTGTAATTAATAGATGACCTAAATCATTGCTTAAAACCTATCCTCAAATTCATAATTTCTTACACCAACTCCTTCACCACATTCGCAATTAAATTGGGCCTGCCCAAAGTATAATAATGCAATACTGGCACTCCGAATTTTTTTAATTCTCTTGATTGATACAATAACCATTCTGTTCCTACTTTTTCCACTTCTTCGTCAGTTTTACATTTAGCCACTTCGTTACTTAAGGCAGCAGGCAAATCAATATGAAAAACTTTAGGCAGCAACGTCAATTGCTTTTGTGTATAAATTGGTTTTAATCCCGGAATGATAGGAACGGTAATACCCATATCCCTGCAGGCTTTTACAAAAGCATAAAATTTTTCATTATCAAAAAACATTTGTGTTACAATATAATCGGCACCCAAATCAACTTTGTGTTTTAAATATTGTAAATCGCTATCCATGTTAGGCGCTTCAAAATGTTTCTCAGGGTAGCCGGCAATGCCAACACAAAACTTTGTTTGATTGGTATTTCTAAGATCTTCTTCCTGGTAAATACCTGCATTTAAATCCACCACCTGTTTTAGTAAATCGCTGGCATAATTATGGCCACCGGGTTCGGGGGAAAATCCGGCTTCATTTTTTGCAGCATCGCCACGTAATACCAAAACATTATCAATACCCAGGTAATTCAGGTTAATTAAAGCATCTTCGGTGTCATTAATATTAAAGCCTCCGCAAATTAAATGCGGTACCGTATCCACACTGTATTTATTCATAATGGCCGCACAAATACTTTCGGTACCGGGGCGCTTACGCACCACCACTTTTGCAAAACTGCCATCAGCATTTTTTTTAAATACATGTTCACTTCTGTGATACGTTACATTTATAAAAGATGGTTTAAATTCCATCAACGGATCTAAATGTTTGTATAAAGATTGAATGCCCTTACCTTTTAATGGAGGAAGAATTTCGAACGAAACTAAAGTGTCTTTTGCCTGGTTAATGTGGTCTATTACTTTCATTGTTTTTAAAATATCTGCAAACATAGTTAACAAAGCATAAAGCACAAACTGCTGTTAAATAAAAGTTGGTATAGTCTTATTTATCGCTTTACATTATTTTTGTTATAAACTCTTTAATTTGAGCCTTACTATACACACCAAAAACTTAGTAAAAATTTACGGCAGCCGTACTGTGGTAAACAATGTTTCCTTTAATGTAAAGCAGGGGGAAATAGTTGGTTTGCTGGGGCCCAATGGCGCAGGTAAAACCACTTCGTTTTACCAGGTGGTGGGTTTAATAAAGCCCGATGAAGGCGAAGTTTTTTTAAACGATATCAATATTACCAAACTGCCCATGTATAAAAGGGCGCAAATGGGTATTGGCTATTTACCGCAGGAAGCCAGTGTGTTTAGAAAATTAAGTGTGGAAGATAATATTACCGCCGTGCTGGAAATGACAAAACTTTCTAAACAGCAACAAAAAGAAAAATTAGAAAGTTTGCTGGATGAATTTCGTTTACAGCGGGTGCGTAAAAATAATGGCGACACATTAAGCGGCGGCGAACGCAGAAGAACTGAGATTGCCCGTGCCTTAGCTGTTGACCCCAAATTTATTTTATTAGATGAACCTTTTGCAGGTGTTGACCCAATTGCAGTGGAGGACATACAAGCCATTATTGCAAAATTGAAATATAAAAATATTGGTATCCTCATTACGGATCATAATGTAACTGAAACATTATCTATTTGCGACAGGGCTTATCTGCTGATTGATGGAGAAATATTTACACAGGGAACCGCTGAAGAATTGGCTGCCAATGAACAGGTAAGAAAAAGATATTTAGGCAGAAATTTTATTTTGAAACGTAAAGATTATTTACATGATGAAGCAAGAGAAACAAAAATTTCTCTTGATACATTAATTTATTCAGTTGAAAGTGGTTTGATTAATTTAGAGAATCTTGAAAAAGAACACAGTGCCAATCAAAGGTCTTTTGGATACAGTAAATCAAATGCAGAAGATAATTTACAATTGGATGAATACAGAAGATTTATGGATGAATTGAAAACATCTTTATACACTTACGCTAATGAAAATAATAAAACTGATTTAGTTGCTTTATTCGACAGGTTATATAATGATGGTGGAATAGATACCAAATCGCTTTTAAATAAACTTGATTTTGAACTTAAAGGATTGCAGGAATAACTTATATCTCCACATTGTTTTTATTTACTGCACTTTGTTTTTTATCTTGGCAGTTAAATGAACCTCCTCTCCTCCATAATTTCTAAACTTGCCCGTAACCGTTTTTGGCGGGTACAAAACTGGAGCAATCACCCTGTTGCAGCACAGCGCCAGGTATTGCAGGATCTGGTATCTGCAGGGCAATACACCGAGCTGGGCAGAAAATATCATTTTGAAAAATTATTTACCCTTAAAGAATTTAAAAAACATGTACCCATTCATGAGTACGATGATATAAAAAATTATATCAACCGCATGATGGAAGGAGGCGAAAATATTTTATGGAATACACCTGTAAAATGGTTTGCGCAATCATCGGGCACCACCAGCGATAAAAGTAAATTTATTCCTATCAGCGACGAAAGCCTTACCGATAATCATTTTAAAGCCAGCAAAGATGTACTTACCAATTACTACAATAATTTTCCGGATAGTAATATGCTTACCGGCAAAAGCCTGGTAGTAGGTGGCAGCCACCAGCTAAGTAAAGTAAATGATGAAATTCAGTTTGGCGATTTAAGTGCTGTGCTTATGCAAAATTCTCCCTTTTGGGGGCAATGGCTGCGTACACCCGAATTGAGTGTAGCACTTTTAGATGAATGGGAAAATAAAATTGAACAACTGGCACAAACCACTGCCGATGAAAATGTAACCTCTTTAGCAGGCGTACCCACCTGGACATTAATTTTATTAAAACGTATTTTAAAAATAAAAAATAAACAAACTATAAAAGAGGTGTGGCCCAATTTAGAACTGTATATTAATGGCGGCGTTTCTTTTGTACCCTATAAAGAACAGTTTGATAAAATTATTGGTGCAAAAATTAATTACTTAGAAATATACAATGCCAGCGAAGGTTTTATTGCCGGGCAGGTAAAACCTGATGATGACGGCTTGTTATTATTTACAGAACATGGCATTTTTTACGAGTTTATGCCGGTGGAAGAATATGGAAAAGATAAACCACAAACCGTAGGTTTAAAAAATGTGGTGCTCCATAAAAATTATGCATTGGTAATAAGCACTACCGGTGGGCTATGGCGTTATTTAATTGGCGATACGGTTATTTTTACTTCTATCAATCCTTATAAAATAAAAGTAAGTGGCAGGCTAAAACATTATATGAATGCTTTTGGCGAAGAAGTAATTGTAGATAACACTGACAAAGCTATCGCTGCTGCCTGCGAAAAAACCAATGCATTGGTAAGTGATTATACTGCTGCCCCTGTTTTTTTCAGCGATAATAATAATGGTGCACACGAATGGCTAATTGAATTTGAAAAAGAACCTGATAATATTACCGCTTTTATTTACGAGCTGGACAATGCCTTAAAAGATGTTAACAGCGATTACGAAGCCAAGCGCCATAAAGACATTGCCCTGCGCTTACCCATTGTACATGTGTTACCTAAAGATAGTTTTAATGAATGGCTGAAAAGTAAGGGTAAATTAGGCGGGCAGCATAAAGTGCCCAGGTTGAGTAATGAGAGAAAAATGTTAGAGGAAATATTAAAAATGAATTTCTAAATTTAATAATGGAAAATATTACCTATTGCAAAAATTGCAGCCAGCAACTAACGGGTAAGTTCTGCAGCAATTGTGGCGAAAAAGTTTATACTAATCATGATAAAAATATAGGACATTTTTTTGAAGAGGGTTTTCATTTCATTACACACTTTGATGGAAAGTTTTTCACTACACTTAAAACTGTAATTACAAAACCAGGCCAGCTTTCCCTTGATTATTGTAATGGTGTTAGAAAAAAATATTTTAAGCCACTCTCTTTTTTTTTAGTTGTTGTTGTGCTATACCTGTTATTTCCAAAATTCCAGGGATTGAATATGGCCTTTTCAACTTATGTAAATAAAGAATACAAATATGCTGCTTACGCTTTACCCATTGCAAAAAACAAAATTGCTGTACAAAAAATCAGCGGAAATGAACTTGCTGAACATTACAATGCCAGGTCAGAAAAATTTGCCAAACCATTCCTGCTAATTCTACTGCCGTTTTCGGCAATTCTGCTCTGGATTTTGTTTTTCAAAAGAAAATTGTTTTTTGATCATTTTGTTTTAGGAGTTGAATTAAATGCTATTCTTATCTGCATTCAGTTTTTAATTGCTCCCTTACTGTACACCATTTCTACTGCAATTTATTCCCCTGCTGCAAATTTTTTTGCTGATGATAATTTAAGCCCCTTTTTTATTATTGAAACATCTTTGTTACTTTTTATAATTGTAAAAGCTACAAAAAAGTTTTATAACCAAAATTGGTGGTGGACAATATCAAAATCTGTACTATTTTTAAGTCTTTATATGTTTATTATTATAGACATTTACAAGATGTTACTGTATTTTTCAATCATGTTATTTTTATAAACTACAACAATGAAATTATTAGAAGGAAAAACAGCCATCATTACCGGTGCAGCCCGTGGAATTGGCGAAGCTATTGCATTAAAATTTGCTGAGCATGGCGCCAATGTAGCTTTTACTTTTGTAAGTGATGGCAGTAAAGACAAAGCAAAAGCTTTAGAAGAAAAATTAATTGCACTGGGTGTAAAAGCAAAATCGTACCAAAGCAATGCCGGCGATTTTGCTGCCTGCGAAGTTTTTGTAAACGATGTACTGAAAGAATTTGGCGCTGTAGATATTTGTGTAAACAATGCCGGCATATCAAAAGATAATTTATTGCTGCGGATGACGCTGGAGCAATGGGATGATGTAATGACCACTAATTTGAAGAGTGTGTTTAATATGACCAAGCAGGTTATTCGCCCTATGATGAAAGCCAGAAGTGGCAGCATCATCAACATGAGCAGCGTAATTGGCGAAATGGGTAATGCAGGCCAAAGCAGTTATGCCGCAAGTAAAGCCGGTGTAATTGGGTTTACAAAAAGTGTAGCCAAAGAATTGGGAAGCCGCAACATTCGCTGCAATGCTATTGCCCCGGGTTTTGTAGAAACAGATATGACCAGTTATTTAAAAGAAGGCGAAGGTGCCGAAAAGTATAAAGCTGGTATTCCCCTAGGCCGGTTTGCAAGTGCCGAAGATATTGCTAATGTTACTTTGTTTTTAGCCAGTAACCTCAGCAGTTATGTTACCGGCCAAACTATCAGCGCTTGCGGTGGGCTAAATATTTAGTTTGTTTAATAAATTTATATAAAGCCGTTATTAAAGCTGAACGAGAGGTTTAATTTTACAATTCTTTTACAAACAGATCTTGCTTATATCCCAGGCACAGCCTTTCTTTGCAGTTCTGTAATGAAAATCTTAATTTCTATACTATTATTACTAATAACTGCGTTTTACGTACTGCCTGTTCAAGAAATTTTGGCAGTAACCCCTGATATTTGCATTGTAGATATAGACGAATTAAAAGAAGAAACCATTAAAAAAGAAAAAGCTAAAGAACTCTTTTCTTTTTCCACTGCTTACTCAGTACTTAATGACAGGTACAATAGTACACATCAGTATGTATCATTTATTATTCCTGCTTTCCACCAAACAATAGAAACTCCCCCACCGGACATACTTTAAATTAAATCATAGCACATCCTGCATGTGCTGCTTTTATTTATTACAGCTTTATAATTGCTGTTTTACTTTATTTATTCTAAAAAATTATTCATGACTGGAAAACCCAGCCCTGTTACAAGAATATTAAGTCTTGTAAAACTGGAGCGTAAAGAAATTGCTGCCATTTATTTTTATGCAATATTAAACGGCCTTATACTGCTTGCCATACCTGTAGGTATACAAGCCCTTATAGGTTTTGCTCAAACTACCACCGCATCGGCTTCCATTGTTGTTCTTATTATACTTATAGTAGTAAGTGTTTTTATAGCTGGGGTTTTACAAATTAAACAAATGCAGCTTACCGAAAAAATTCAGCAAAAAATTTTTGTTCGTTACTCTTTTGAAATTGCAAAAAAAATTCCGGCACTTAAATTATCCGGAGTAGATAATTATTATTTACCCGAATTAATCAATCGCTTTTTTGATATTGTAACCCTGCAAAAAAGTCTGGCCAAATTATTACTGGCTTTTCCTTTAGCTATTATACAAATTGTGTTTGGTTTATTACTCTTAGCTTTTTATCACCCGGTGTTTATAGCATTTGGTGTGTTACTCATTTTAATTATATATGGCATCCTGTATTTTTCCGGTACCAAAGGTTTACAAACCAGCCTGCAGGAAAGTACCTACAAATACAAGGTAGCCGGTTGGCTGGAGGAAATGGCGAGGATTATACGCTCTGTAAAATTTGCAAAAACCACCGACTTTCATTTGCAAAAAACAGATGACCTGGTTACCGATTATTTAAACACCAGAACCAGTCATTTTAAAATATTAGAGCTGCAGTTTAAAACACTTATCGGTTTTAAAACATTAGTTACAGCAGCTATGCTGGTAGTGGGCACTTATCTTTTGTTACAACAGCAATTAAATGTGGGCCAGTTTATTGCAGCAGAAATTGTAATACTCACCATTATTACTTCGGTAGAAAAATTGATCAGCAATCTGGATAGTGTGTACGATGTATTAACCTCAGTAGAAAAAATAGAGAAAATTACCGATAAAGAAATTGAAGAAAGTGGTAGTATCATAGTACAAACCCCTTACGGTAATGGTTTAAGTATTGCTATGCAGCAAATATCATTCAGGTATCCCGGTGCCGCCACCAATACATTAAATAACATTTCGTTCAACATTGCTGCAAACGAAAAGGTTTGTATACAGGGCGATGAAGGATTGGGCAAATCTACTCTGTTGCGCTTACTCACGGGTAGCTACAGCAATTTTGAGGGGGCCGTTTTAATAAATGATATGCCTGTAAATAATTACAATTTACAATCGCTTCGTTTACAAACCGGGGTAGTAATAAGCCAGCAGGATATTTTTGAAGGCACTTTAATGGATAACATCTGCATGGGGTTGCCGGAGGTAAATATGCAGGAGGTATTGTCTCTTTGTAATAAAACCGGTTTAACCGCTTTTATAAGTACTTTAAAAAATGGATTTGATACACCCTTATTTGCAACCGGACGTAAACTGCCTGCCCACGCCGTTAAAAAAATATTGTTAATAAGGGCTTTAATTAATCAACCTAAATTATTGCTTTTAGAAGAACCGTGGATTGGCCTTGAAGAACAAAACCAGCAACAAATAAAACAGCTATTGCTTACCGAAATGAATAGAACCACGGTAATAGTAATAACCAAAGATGAAACTTTTGCAACAGCCTGTGATAAAACAATTATTTTAAAAAAAACAGGTTGCACAATAATTAATGGCAACCCACAAATTCCCGGAGGTGGAGAAGATTTATAATAAAACAATTATGAAAACATTAAAAGCATATACCGCCATTTACCGCCATGATAAAACCAGCCGCATAAAATATTGGGGTATTGGTTTTTTAATTGCCATGATAATTATTTTGTTTTTACCATGGACACAAAATATAAGAGCCAGGGGAAGTGTAACCTCTTTAAGGCAGGAACAAAGGCCGCAGCAACTTAATAGTATTATACCAGGCAAAATTGTACAATGGTTTGTAAAAGAAGGCGACCTGGTAAAAGCAGGTGATACTATTTTGCAAATTAGTGAAGTAAAGGAAGAGTACCTGGACCCCAAACTGGTAAGCCGCACCGGTGAGCAATTGGATGCCAAACAAATGAGTGTGCAATATTATAAAAATAAAGTAACCACATCGGCAACGCAAATTAGTGCGCTGGGTAATAACCGCTTGCTTAAGCAAACACAATTGCAAAATAAAATACAACAACTGCAATTAAAACTGCAGAGCGATAGTATGGATAATATTGCTGCAGGCAATGAGTACAGTATTGCCACACAGCAATACAAAAGGCAAAAATCTATGTACGATAGCGGGTTGGTATCGCTAACACAACTGGAGCAACGCAATCAGAGTTTTCAAAATGCATTTGCAAAAAAAATTAGTGCCGAAAATAAAATAGGCAGCACCAGGCAAGAGCTGTTAATAGCCCGTATTGAAATGGATGCTATTAACCAGGATTATACAGAAAAAGTAGCTAAAGCGCAGGGAGATCAATTTCAATCCCTTTCTCAAATTGCAGGCGGGCAGGGCGACGTGGCCAAACTGCAAAACCAATACAGCAACTATAATATCCGCAGCGGTATGTATTTTATTACAGCGCCGCAGGCCGGGCAAATAACCAAGGCAAAAAAAGCTGGTATTGGCGAAATTATTAAGGATGGTGAAATGCTGGTTGAAATTGTACCAGATAAAATTGATTATGCTGTAGAACTTTTTATTGAGCCCATGGACCTTCCCTTAATTTCGGTACAACAGAAAGTACAATTTATGTTTGATGGTTTTCCGGCAATTGTATTTAGTGGCTGGCCCAACTCATCGTACGGTACATTTAGTGGCGAAGTGGTAGCTGTAGAAAATTCAGTAAGTGCCAACGGTAAATTCAGGGTATTAGTAAAGGAAGATATGAGTTATAAAAAAAGATGGCCCAAAGAATTAAAAATCGGCGCTGGTACACAAGGTATTGCCTTATTAAAAAACGTACCGGTATGGTACGAGCTGTGGCGAAATATTAATGGCTTTCCACCGGATTTTTATAAGGCAGCTCATCAAAACGAACAAAAAAAATAAGATGAAAAAAATATTTTCGATTATACTGGTTTTACTTTTTATAAAGAATGGTACTGCAAATGACAGCACCCAAACACTTTCATTAAAAAGTTTTTTACAAATTGTAAAACAGTTTCACCCTGTGGCAAAACAAGCGAACCTGCAGATAGATAAAGCTGCAGCTGGTTTAACTATTGCCAGAGGCAGCTTTGATCCCATACTGGGTAGTGAGGGAAGTAATAAAACTTTTGATGGCACTAATTATTATCAAACCAATACTACCCAATTAAGCATACCTACCTGGTATGGTATTGAATTAAATACTGGCATTGAATATTTGGCGGGCAGCAGAACTAACCCAACAGAAACCATGGGTAAAACAAGTTTTACAGGCCTTAGTATTCCCCTGGCAAAAAATTTGTTGATGGATAAAAGAAGGGCCGCATTGCAGCAGGCTAAAATAATGATAGGGGCGTCCGAACAGGAGAAAAGAATAGTATTAAATGAGTTGATGCTGGATGCAACGGATGCTTACTGGCAATGGGTACAGGCTTATTTAATTTATACCACTTATAATACGGTTATTAGTGTAAATAAAAAAAGGGTCGACTTTATTAGCACAGCTTACCGGCTGGGCGAAAGGCCGGCGATTGATACCATCGAAGCCATTGCACAATTACAGAATTTTGAATACCTGCAAAACAATGCATTGCTGGCTTTGCAAAATACCACCCTGCAGTTAAATACTTTTTTATGGAAACAAAATAACCAGCCTTATGAATTGCCTGCATCAGTTTTGCCGGCAGAAAAAATAGAAAATTTGTACGATGGCATAACTTTTCCGGAGCTGGAAAAAATTATTGCAGATGCAAAAACAGCCCATCCTGAGTTAAGCATCTACACATTTAAATTAAGCGCTTTAAATATTGAAAGAAAATTAAAGTTTCAGGAACTGTTACCAAAGGCTGATTTAAAATATAACCAATTGGGTAAAGGATATAATGTTGCCGCAGCAGCCACTAAAACTTTATTTGATAATAACTACAGGTTTGGTGTAAACTTTAGCATACCGCTGCGGCTAAGCCAGGGCCGTGGCGAATACAAATTGGCCAAAATTAAAATAACCGAAACTGCATTACAGCAAAGCCAAAAAGAAATTGAGATTATAAACAAAGTAAAAAAATATTATAACCAGTTGGTGAACTATAAAATACAGGTAAATCTTTTACAAAAAAATTATTCTAATTATTTACAGTTGCAGCGTGGAGAAGAAACAAAATTTTTTAATGGAGAAAGCTCGTTGTTTTTAGTGAACAGCCGGGAAAATAAAACGCTGGAAACTTTTTTAAAGCTAACTGAAGTAACGATAAAATATAACAAGGCGTCGCTTGAACTGCAATGGGCAGCAGGCCAGTTGTGGCAATATTAATAGCTGAAGATTGCTGCTTAAATTTTGGCGAAAAATAAAAGTTTATGTGGTTTTATCCTGGTTTAATGTTGGTTTTATTTTTACAGCCCTATCTTTTTTTCCAAAAACTTTCATTTGTATTACATCTACCAAAAACGCAAAAGCCATGGCAAAATAAATATAGCCTTTGGGTACGTGTACATCAAACCCTTCAATCAATAAAGTAAAACCTATCAACAGTAAAAAGCTGAGGGCTAAAATTTTAAATGCCGGGTGTTTATTTACAAAATTACTAATGGGGGCTGCAGCTACCAGCATAATTAAAACTGAAATAACTACTGCAACATACATTACCCAAACTTCTTTTACCAAGCCAACTGCGGTAATAATAGAATCTATAGAAAAAACAATATCCAATATCAGTATTTGGCCTATTACCCCTTTTAAAGTAGCCGGTTTTCTTTTTACTTTTTCTTCTCCATCCTCGCCCTCAATTTTACTGTACATTTCTTTGGCGCTTTTATAAATAAGAAAAAGCCCGCCGAGTATCAGTATTAAATCTTTCCCACTGATACCATTATCTAAAACGGTAAATAAATTGGCTTCCAGTTTCATTATAACTGAAATGAGAGTAAGCAGCCCCAGCCTCAAAATCATAGCGAGAATTATTCCCCACCTTCTTGCTTTTTTTTGCTGTTCTTCGGGCAGTTTGCCTGCCAGTATGGAAATAAAAATAATATTATCCAGGCCCAGTACTACTTCCAGTGCTATTAATGTAAGTAAAGAAACAATTATTTCGTAAGTCATATCGGTTTTTGGTCTCCCAAATTGTGTGCCTGTTTATTTAATTATTTTACGATGACCTGAAGGCCACCGGATGATATAATTTTTTATGCGGCCCTAAAAATATACGCAGCAAAATTCTAAATGCCGAAAGTTCAATAAATACAAAGCATAAAGCCATCAAAATAATCAATGGCATTTGATTGCTGTCCACATAGGTAAACAACACATCAATACCAATAAATGCAGCCGTTATAGGAAAACCCAACATACCCATAGCCGCTACTAAAAATAAAAAGCCGGTGGTATTTTCTTCGTACACATACCCATGGTATTGGTTTAGAGAAATATTGTTATCAATCTTTTTAATTTTTTGCAAACAATAATAGCCTAACACAAAAGCCAGCAGTATGCCGCTTACATAAAATATAATTTCAACCAAACTTATATGGGTGGCATTAACCAATACTGCCGCTATTATAAAAAAATGTGCCGTTAATAAATATACCCATGCTTTTAAAGCAGATTGACGGTAAGTAAAAGCAAAAAGTATTACAGCCAGCGCCAAACTCATTAATATTATTGGCAACGCACCATTTAAAGAGGGAAGCATATGCTGGTTGGTATAACCCACAATTAAAAGTGCCCCTGCTGTTATAAAAAGAATACCGCTGATGATTGTAGATTGTAAAAACTGAAATTGTTTTCCCAACCATTTAAAAGGGCTCCACACATAGGTAAACATTATAGTGTCTAAATTCCATTCTTTAATGCTGAGCATATAAAAGGAGGCTTTAAGTTTTGATATTGTTTTTTGCGTGGGCAAAACATAATGAAAAATTTGGTGGTGTACCAAATAGTTTAATACCGACGGGGAAACCAGCAACTGGTACGTTCTTAAAAAAGCATTTCCGGTAAAATGCAGCAATACCAACCAGTGAAAGCCTAATGCTACTTCAATAAACATTAGCCCAATTTGCGCAGCAGATGAATAAGCTATTTGTGTTTTAACCGTTGGCTGCACCCTTGCAATCATGGTTGCAATAATTGCTGTTAATGCACCAATAACAATAATAGTAATTTTTGCCCACCACATATCCTGCCAAAAAGGATGCGTACGCAGCAATAAAAAAACACCAATATGCACACTTACCGAACCATAAAAAATGGCGGAAGAAGCAGTGGGGCCTTCCATTGCCCGTGGCAACCAGGAGGTAAAAGGAAACTGTGCAGATTTTATAGTGGCAGGTAAAATAACCATACAAACAATAAATACAGCCATACCAGTTTGTCCTGTTGCTATAGCCATTTCTTTTGCTTCGCCCAGTTGAGCAAAAGTTATATTTTGATGTGTAAGGTGGTGCATCATCCACATGGCCAGCATGAGTGCCACATCGCTGATGCGGTAATTGGATACTGCTTTAAAAGCATTTTTTACCGGTAAATAGCGGTTACGGTAAAAGGCTATTAATATAAACGAACAAATGCCTTTTATTTCCCAGCCAATAAAAAGTGTTTCAAAATTACCTGCCAGTATAATAAAATTATAAGCTGTTGCAAATAAAAGTATGGTATTAAAAAAACGTTTAAAGCCCTCATCCCGGTGCATGTAATATTTACTAAAAGTGGCTACCAGAAAAAATAGTAAAGCTCCCACAATACTAAACACCATGGTTACTTCATCGTAATATAAATGAATGGCAAAAACAAAATGTTCTGTTTGATAAAGGGTTATTAATTTATGTTCAAGCGCTGTAAAACCATTCAGCATCCACCAGCCGGCAAATAGTACTGTAATAAAAATATTGAACAGCTTTGCAAATTGTACAATTGCACCAATGGCTTTTTCACTTTTATTTTGCCATAGCAGTGTTGCAAAAAATGCCAGCATGGGTACGGCTATAAATAAAATAAGTAGTTGGTTCATTTATAATTTCGGTTTATTAATGTTCAATAAAGATAAAATGCCAGGAATATTATTTAAACTGCAATCAATCTCCTTAGCCACCTTTAGGGGATGGGGCTTAATTTAATAAATACACCGGCAAATTTTCTTCGGTAGCATGTACAATATGATTGGTCTCCATTTCTTTTGCCCCTTCAATAAACTGCTCCATGTTGTGAATAGTTTTTATTTCAGTGGCATTGGTAATGGGTTGGTATTTTACAAACACGCCGTTTTTAAAATAATAAAATTGTTGTTCTGCCGGGTGTAATGCCACAATATGTACCCACTCATTTTTGTACCATTCAAAAACTTCGGGGCTCGATTGAATTGCTTTTAAAACAATATCGGGCTGGTGTTCTACAATCACCAACAACCTAACAGGGTCGTGCACTTCAATCATTTGCCAGGGCAGGCCGGGCCGCAAATCGCCATCGCTGCTGTTGGCCACGCCAAACAAACCCATAACATTATGGGGCAGTTTAGTACCGGCACCCATTTTAATATTATCCACCCTGCTAAAATAATATTCCAGATTAATACCACCACATACCAACCCAATGGGCCGCATAACCGCAGTTAAAATTGTTCCATCAGGATCGGTGGTGTAATCGTAACTGTTTAAAAAAGCTCTTCTGTCTAAAAACAAACCTTTACTGGTTTGCCTGCGGCCAATGATGGCTAAGGTGTTGGTGCCATGCCCTAACTCGGGCCTTGGCTCAAACAACGAAACCGAACGGCTGTGAATGGCTTTGCGTACCTGCTCCAATTCCTGTTTGGTATTAATGGATGCAAACCTTCTGCTGCGTTCTTTTGCATTTAAGTTTAGCGCCGTTTCAAAACTTTGTATGTTGAGCAGGTGTTGTTTTGCATTTTCTGCACTAAGTATATCTTCATCATAATAACCCCACACATCTGCAGCAGTATCATGCATACTGCCAATAAACTGTGTAGTATCCGGAATTACAATTCCCTTTGTGGCCAGCACTTCTCTTACCTTTTTATTATTTAAAATAAAAGACTGCACCCTTGCATTGGTAGCCCCGGGCCTTCCGCTGCAGGCACCACAATCGTGTGCGCCATGATGTGGGTTGTTGGCACTGCTGCTGCCATGCGCCACAAAATAAACGATGGGTGCAAAATGTTTTATTAACCCAATGCCCCGCAAAAAGCCTTCTCCTCTTATTACCATTTCATCCAGTGTATATCCAATCTGCAAACCGTTTTCTGTATCGGTTGTATTTTTATTTTCTATAGTAAGTGCAGATAATTTATCCATGTGCCCATAGGCATTGGATATTGCCGGGCTCATTTTTGGACTGAATAATAATTGTACTTTTTTTGCCAGCGCCCAAAAACCAAAACTGATGCTTAATATAAACCCTGATAAAATACCATGAGTTAATTTGGTATAAATGAGTTCATCTTTTCTTACTGTTTTAGCATTGTATTCTTTAATTAGATATTTAGGTGTAACCGGTGCCGGGCAAAGTTTATCATAAAACTTGCTGCCTTCCTGCTGAAAATAAAACTCTACACCAAAAAAACCGGGGGCACCAAAGGTTTCTGCTTTTTTATTTACTGCTTCAATGTGCCGGCGTATGGAATCTTCTCTTTCATCAATACAAAAAATTGCCTGTAAAGTGGCCCCTCCACCTCCCAAATGGGGGATTTTAGACTCCTCAATAATTGTAGAAATTTCCATCGCAGCAGAGTCTTCGTAAGTTCCTCCTTTAGGGGGCTTAGGGGCCGCAAGTAATATGCCTCTTAAAACAGAATCATAATAACTCCATTCAAAAGCATCCTGCCAAAGTTCTATTACTTCTGCAAATTCTGTTTTATCAACATCTGCCATTAAATTAAGCGGTGGAGCGGTAACACTGTTGGTTAATGGCTGCCATTTATTTCCCAGTGTATGGTTTAATGCATCCAGTTCCAGCAGCAATTCAAATTCCAGTAATTCTTTTAGTGTTATTTGTTTTCTATCCAGCAATGTTTGCGGATTATCTTCTACTGCACTTACAAAACCGCTCCACCCATGATGTGCAAATTGCTGGTCAAATAAATACTGCTCAAAATATTCTTCTTTACCAACAATTGTTTTTAATAATTCCGGTATGGAATAATTGCCCGATAAAAACTGTTGCTTAACGGCTTTTGTTTTAAAGAAACTTATAAAACTGTTTTGCTCCATTTCTTTAATGCTTTGCAAAAAGGGTTTACTTACCACCGGAAAACTTTCTACCGCAATACCCTGGTCTAAAAATGCACACAATATTCTAAATAATAATGGATGCACTTTGTTATCCAGGTCTAAATGATACACGTCTTTCCAGTATTTTCTTAACAGGCCAATACGGGGAAGGTTGATGCTATCATATTCCTTACTGATGAGTTTTTGCTTCCAGCTGTCAATACTATCTTTCCCTTTTTTATTTGCAATTACCATTTGCAGCACATCTTCTCTTATACGGCCTGTTTTATACATCTGCCTGTACTCCGCCAATTCTAAATGCACCTGGAAGCCAAAAATTTTAGACGCCTTAAAGATGGCATCATAAAACTTCATGTGCTGAAAGGCATGTAAAGAATTGTGATGAATAAAATCTTTTAATGCCTGCTGAGACGGCAAAAAATGTTTTAACTCATGTAATACATGGGTTTCATCAAAATGAATACTGTTAGGGTGTTGCATAGTTTTTAATTGTACAAGGTTAACGCTTTGTTTTCAAGCGTTGTACTTTGTGCTTTACTGCCGATTTTTTTACGGGTAATTTTACTACAGGCACAACTGGCTTTATTACAGGAGTTTTTGTTTTTGTACCATTAATACTAAATCTGTAAATACTATCAATATCTTCCTGGCCGTCATGTATTACACTCAGGTCTTTTACTAAACCATCTTTTAAACCATACACCCACCCATGCAAATGTAATTCCCTGTGGCTCCAGGCTTCTTGAACAATAGTTGTTTTAGCCAAGTTGCGTACCTGCTCAATTACATTAAGTTCCGAAAGTCTGTTTGCTTTATCATCTTCATTATTTATAGCTTGCAGTTCTTCCTGGTTTTTAAAATACACATCTTTTATATTTCTTAGCCAGTTATCTACAAAACCATGATAGGTGTTTGTCATAGCAGCTTTTACACCGCCGCAACCATAATGGCCGCAAACAATAATGTGTTTTACTTCCAGGTACTTTACTGCATACTCCAATACGCTCAGCAGGTTAGTATCGGTATGCACTACCAAGTTGGCAATATTGCGGTGCACAAAAATTTCGCCGCTGTGTGTACTGGTAATTTCATTGGCAGGCACCCGGCTATCGCTGCAGCCTATCCATAAATATTCTGGCTTTTGACCTTTAGATAAATTTTCAAAATATTCGGGATTCTGAAATTTTTTTGTTTCAGCATAAATCTTGTTTCCGGTAATTAATTTTTGATATGATTTGTTCATTTTTATAATTTTTTTAATGGCTTGATGAAACGGTATGACTATTGTCAATTTTATACGCTTCCTTAAAGCCTTTTAATTGTAATTGAATATTTTTTAATGGCACTTTAATATCCTTAAACTCTTTTATTAATTCTAATACATCAAAATCAATGTAATGAGTATTTGATGCATCAATAATCACTGATGAGTTGGGAGGCATATGGTCGAGCGTTTGCCTGATTGATGCTTTGTTTAAAAATGACACTTCTTCTGAAAGTTTGATATTGATAGTGTCTCCTTCACTATGCTTTTCTGAATGAAAAAAGTAAGAGTTCTTCAGGTTTCCATGTAAAATAGCCCCTGTAGCAGCAATAATGCCGGCCAATACTCCTATAATAAGCCCTTTGCCACTTAATGCCGGTACAATGGCAAACAGGTCAACAGCAATAATCACCACCACCGTAACAATAAAGGGTATAAACTGGTATTTTCCAGCATTCCAAAAACCTTTAAATACAGCTGGCTTTGCCAGTTTCCAACCGGTTAAAATGAGGATGGCTGCTAATGCGCCTTTGGGAATCATGTTCAATATCCCCGGAATTAAAATTACAGTTAACAGTAACAAGATCGCATGTAAAATTGCAGAAAGCTTTGTTTTAGCTCCTGCATTAACATTAGCACTGCTTCTTACAATTACGCTTGTTATAGGCAGCCCTCCAATTAATCCAGATAATGTGTTACCCGTGCCTTGTGCAATCAATTCCCTGTTGGTATTGGTTAGCCTTCTTTCGGGATCCAGGTTATCAACCGCCTCTATACTTAATAAGGTTTCTAACGAAGCTATTATGGCAATAATGAAACCATACATAATTACAGTACCGTTTGTAAATCCATTAAAATCAGGCAGCGTAAAAAAACCCAAAAACTCACGGGCATTTTTTGCAACAGGCAATACTATCAGGTGAGATTCTTCTATAATTTGCAAATTGCTGCTTGCTGCAATCCAGATTTGATTGAGTGCAATACCGAAAACTACGGCTACCAATGCGCTGGGGATATAAGGTAGTTTTTTCTTTAGTGGAGATTTATCCCATAATACCATTATCAGTATAGACAGCAGTGAAATGATTACTACGCCCACTTCAATTTTTTGTAACGGAACAAGCAGTTCGTGCCAATCGCCTCCGGTGAAAGGTAGTACGTCAATAAGATGGCCCGACTCATCTTTATCTCTGCCGAATATGTGAGGAATTTGCTTGGCAATAATTAATATTCCAATACTGGTGAGCAAACCTTTAATTACGCTGGAAGGAATATAATTTGCGATGCCGCCCAACTTTAATACGCCTAATACAATTTGGATTATACCGGCCAGCACAACTGCACATAAAAAAAGGCCATAGCTCTCTAACCCCCCTAAGGCGATAATAGCGCCGGATACTAAAGTAGCCAACCCGGCAGCCGGACCACTTACACTCAATGGCGAATTACTTAACGAACCTACCACCAGGCCGCCAATAATACCGGCAATTAAACCGCTAAAGGGTGTTGCTCCGCTGGCTACCGCAATGGCTATACATAATGGTAGGGCCACCAAAAAAACTACCAGGCCTGCGGGTAAATCTGCTTTCAGGTTTTTTAAATTCAAGTTCATGATAAATAGTTAGTTTGTATAACATTATTGTTCCGTCAGCAAAAGCTAATGAAAAGATTTAAAAGAAATTAAGTGTTATTTTTTAGTTGTTCAAACAAGATAAATTTTTACCTCTTAATTCAATGCATACCGCATATGGATTAATAACATGCTAAAAGAATGGGCGGAAAAATAAGTTAAGCCACATTGGGCGGGGGCGCATGAAGTTCGCCATGAAAAGCAATGTAGGTAGTGGAGTTTTCTAAAATATGATTCTGCGAAGTTTTAACATCGCTGTAATCTTCTGCATGTTGGTCGTGCAGAAATTCTTCGGAAAGGCTATTGCTGCTGTTAGGCACCTTTTCCTCAATATTGTTATTGGCATTATCCGAACAGTCGTCACTACTATCACCCACCGGAAGTTCTGCCATCAGCGTTTTTTGTTGTTTAGCTAAATTCTCCTGTGTACTCATTATAAATGGAGTGCTTACAGTTAACCATAACAGGGTGAGCATCAAAAAAATTGATGACGCCTTTTGAAAAATTGTATATGATTTGTTGGTTTTCTTCATTAAATGTGGTGCAAATTAGCATTTTAGTGTTTGTTCACCAAATGATTGGTGCCTGTATTTAAAAAAATTACATTAATATGATTATTATAACGCTGTTTAGTATGCTGCTATTGCTTTTTAATAACCCTGTTAAATAAATAACAACAAAATCTGTACAAGTTTAAACACCAGAAATATATGGATTAGTTGCATCAACATCCTTGCATATACAGATTTACATGGCTGGGAGTATAATTTAAGAGATGGCGTTTTTGAATACTATAATTTATAGTTTGCTCATTTGTGCCGAAAAAACTTTTTGTAATAAATTAGTCGTTCTTGCTTCAGCCTTTGTACGGATTTCAATTTCCTTTTCTGCAATTTTATTAAACATTAAATTAGCCACCAGGCCACTCATTAAATTACCAAGGTCGAGATTTAATTTATCGCCTGCAAAAAGTTGTGCCGGCGCCGTAATCTTTTTCCACTCACTTGCCAGTTTGTATTCATCCAGCGCATTGTTCATAGCTGGTGTTATTGCTTTACGTAAACTGTCGCCAATGGTTTTACGCAAATAATCTGTAGCCGAAGTGCTGCCATTTTTTACAATACTTACTGCATCTTTTATATTCATCTTTTTAATACCCAATAAAAAAACCGGAACAGATTTTTCTGCAGTTGCTTCGGCCGCCGTGCCCAATGTGGCAGTAAAGCGGTTCACTTCTTTACTCAGTCCTAAAGTTTCCAGTGTACTTAGCACTGGTTTTAATTCTTCAGGAAATATTGCACTCATCAATGTTTCTTTAGAGATCATTCCCTTTTTACTCAATACATTTCCCCCGGTAGTAGTGCCGACAGAGAGCATTTCCCTGATGGCCATTTCTGCATCCTGTGCAGTAAATAATTTTTTTACGCCTGCGCAGGAAGATAATAAAAATATAATTGAAAGGCAGCTGAAAGCAATTAGTTTCTTCATTTTAAACTTTTGCTTTAAATTTTTCAATGGCTTTTTTTGTAAACTCACTCAGTACCAAACGGCCACTGATAGCCGCTCTTTCTTTTAATAATTCATCCCAGTGCTCTGTACCTTTCCAAAATATTTTTTTCATTTCGGCCATTGCCTTGGGGTTAGAATGTGCTAAATTATTAGACAGCCGGTAAATTGCTTCATCCATATTTTCAATACTCTCATGCACTTCGGCAAACAAGCCTTTTCTTTTGGCCCAGTCGCTGTTGCGCCACATAGTTGCATCAATCGATAAGGTGCTGAAAGCTGCTGTACCAATTTTTCTTTCCACCGCCGGGCCTACTACAAACGGTCCAATGCCTACAGCCAGTTCGCTTAATTTTACTTCGGCTTTATCTGTTGCAATGGCATAATCAACTGCGGCCGCAATACCTACACCGCCGCCAACACACTTGCCCTGTATCCTTCCAATTATAAATTTGGGGCATTTACGCATAGCATTAATAACATGGGCAAAACCACTGAAAAACTTTAACCCTTCACTTTCATTTTTTATAGCAATCAATTCGTCAAAGGAAGCACCGCTGCAAAAAGTTTTATCACCTGCACTTTTTAAAATAATCACTTTGGTATCGTCATGC
>NZ_JANMUN010000252.1:0-6465 GCF_031391665.1 Ferruginibacter sp. | reverse complement strand
ACTCCATCGAAAATTTCGAGTAGATTTTCTTGAATTTTATTTGCTATTTCCTTAAGAGTAGGAACTATTGAAATGAAATTAGCTTTTATTATTTCAAAGTCGTTTCTCATTTAGCTGTTTTCTCTGTTTGCTGAACGTTTATTTTTTTACTGTTTAGCTTGCCTTCGATAGTAATATTTTTACTGCCATCTTTATTTAAAGTCTCAGTTACATGTTTTTCGTAGTTAAAAGTAGGCACATATGCAGTTATTCCATCCTGTAAACTTAATACTGTTTTACCAAATTCTTTTTTATATACCTCATTGTCAACTAAAAAAATTGAATTGAAAAAATCATCATTTGTCTCGTTTTTAATTTTAGCTGTAATACTTTCCGATAAATAAGTACTGCAAAAATCTGAAACACTCATTTGTATATTTTTCTTGCTCCTTAAATTTATGACGCCTGAAATTATTTCTTCTTGTTCCGCAATATCTGTAGTTTTTAAAAGAATTGCTTTAATGACTTTTGAAAATTGTAAAGTTCCTTGAGCTGCTGTCAAAGCAGTTTTTGAATCAAGAAATGATTCAATCCAAAAGAATGATATAGGTTTATACGAACTGCCTGAAATTTGTTTATCTATTGAATAACCTTTCCAAAATGACTTTGTAGATAAAATATCTTCATAAACAGCCATTTTATAATGATTTGATTTCTTTGTAAAAACTTCTGAAATATAATCAATCAATAATTTTTTTCCATGATTTACTAAACCTTCAACTCCTTTAAATCTTGTTAACACAATTCTTGTTGTTTGTTCCTTTTTTCCTTCAAGTATTGTGAATAATCCTGTTCCATTTCTTTCGTCTGTTATTTCATAAAGTTTTTGTGCTAATTTCTGAGCATGTGTAGTTTTAGCTTTAGCGGTTGATAATTGTGAAATAGAAAGTATTGTGTTTCTTGTATCATTATTTTGTTTGTCGTCAGAATTAAAAAGTATTTCAATTTTGGCAACATCAATTGCAGAGTCAAATATTTTAAAGAGATACTCTGTTGTTTTACTTTCAGTTTTAATTAACTCAGTTTCTAAAATATAAGGTTGGTCTTCATCATGAAAAGGCGGAATGTAAGCCAAATAGACAAAATTTATTTCAAATCCGTTGTTAGTTTTCATTAAAATTTCTTTATAAAATTGTTAAAAAGTTATGTTTTGAATTCAATATAATTGTCAAGAAGTGCAGAGTGCAATTGGGCTTGCAGGCAACGAACAGGGCTTTATGCAGGTTGGGAATTAGAATTCCGTCTGCCCGGGCCGCTGTTGATTGAAATTATAAAGTTGAAGTTAAGAATTAATGACCAGCGATGTTTGTCCTGCCCGAACCAATGACCGGCTTTGCAATTTGTTGAAGTTAAGTTTGTCAAGCCCAACTTGCATAAAACCCCATGTTGGTGGCAGTTAATTTGTCAACGGATTTCTAGTCTTTTCAAAATCTCTTGGCAAAAGCTCTATTGTCTTGTCAACCGCCACGCCAATGTTTGTTGTTTTAAATGAATTGTTTGATTGAGAATTGTCCAAAGTCATTCCGATTTCAAAAGTGTCCTTGTTGCAAAATATGATTGGTGATTTGAAATTGTCATTTGGAATTTCAAGAATATTGCTGAACCACAAATTGTCGTGACTAAAAAAGGGAAATAAGTTGTAAAGCTTCTTTTTTAAAGCCAAAAATAAGTCAGCGTTAAAAAGTGTCTCTCGTTTTTTAATTCTTTCGTATTCACTTGTCCACCTTTTTTCTAAAAGTTCGTCAACTGTTAATGTCAACAAGTTTGAATATTTCTCTGAAATGCGGAACTCGTTATGTTCGTCTTTAAGATGCCTGATAGTTTGATTTTTGGAAAGCCAACTGTCAGTTATTAATGCAATTTTTATCAAATCGGTTGTTGTAATTTGTCCAGCAATTATTTCTCTGTCTACTAATTGAAGTTGCATTTGTTCGCTGTCTACAAAACTGCAAACGTCAATATTGCGGCTGCCACTTTCTGCAAATGCCCAACCGTCAAAATTCATTTTAATTGTCGTGTCCTTACTTGTCATAAGCCTGACAGATGAATTTATTTTGTCGAGTTCAGATTGAAGTATCGTTGTCAAACCTATCATCATTCAGGGTCGTCTGTTTAATTGCCACCAACGAGCAGGGCTTGCTGCAGGGCTGGAATTCATTGCTCGTCCAGCCCGGAACCGCTGCTGAATAAAGATATAAAAGTACAGGTTAACAAACAAAAGCCCAACAATGTATGTCCAGCCCAGATGAAGCACAACAGCGATATAATGATCATTGCTTCAATGTCCAGCCAGCCTTGCAGCAAACCCAATGTTGGTGGCAGTTTTAGTCCGCCAGAATTGTTTGGTTGCCGAAACTATGTAACTGTTTTTGTCTTTAAGAAGTGATAAATTTATTTTCAAAGTCCTGCCCGAAAATAATCTTTCAAGTCCCATAAAAATAAATTTGGAAGGGTTCAAAATTTGCCTAAAGACGATATTGTCTTTTGTCGTGTTTATACAAATAAATGACCAGCGAAAGTTAAATGAACTTATTTGCTTTATGTCTGCCCATTCCAATTTGAGATTGTTCCAATTGTCAAAAAGATATTTGTCTGTCAACACAATTGCTGGTTTGCGAAGTAAAAGTTTTACAAATGCGTTTGTTATGAGCAAGAATGGATTTGACAGAAGTATAAAAGCTGCTAGAAAACCAAATAGCAAGTTAGTTTTATTCGTTGTCCAGCATAAATAAAACATTGTCCCAAAACCAAAGTAGTATGGTAACGTTATTAAAAAGGCAAGTGTCGTATAAAGAGGATGATAATAAAAGTATTGTTCTTCGTCCTCAATATTTATTTTGTCTAAGCTTGAATTGGTCATAAAAATCTTGAATGAATTAGGGTGCCGTTTAAAATTGCCACCAACGCATAAATATACGAAAGTTTTCAGCCTCTGAAAATTGCATATATTTTTATAAGTTATTGAATTTAATTTGTTTGTAAAAATATACGCAACTTGTAAACTCGTAATTTTTGTTTCGTAAATTCATTTTGCAAAAGTTAAAAAATATAACATGTGGATGCATTTTTTTAAAAGCTTCGCTTTCCTCAACTACATGTTTGTAACTAAGGCAGGATGTTGAAATAAAGGTATTGTTTATTTTTAATATTTATATTTTTAATTATTGTTTTTTAGCCTAAGTCTAAATGATCTAAGGGACTTATAATTTGTAACACATCTCTATTTGTAACATGTAAATACCGTAAGGTGGTTTTAATATCATTGTGGCCTAATAGTTTCATAATCATGGATACGTCTGTGCCTTTATCTAACAAATGCGTGGCAAAACTATGGCGCAGTGCATGTATGCTTCCGGGTTTTAGTATGCCAGCCCTTTGTTTTGCTGCCTGTAAAACTAATTGAAGGCTCCTTGTACTGTAGGGTTCGGTGGGTACCTGGCCGCAAAATAAATAACTGGCTTTATCGGGTTTGCAGGTAATAAAATATTCCCTTAGCATTACTAATAAAACAGGGCTTAGTGGTATGGTCCTGTCTTTTTTGCCTTTTGCCTGCTGTATTTTTATTTGCATTCGTTTACTATCTATTTGCCACACTTTTAGTAATGTTACCTCACTCACCCTCATACCTGTACTGTAAGCAAGCATCAGCATTGTCTTGTGTTTTATGTTACCAGTTTGTTTTATTATTTTGGTTATCTCGTCCTGATTAAAAAAATTAGGGTTTTGCTGTTGTTTTTTTGGCCTTGGTATTTCCCAAAAAAATTTTTCTTTTTTTAGTACCTGCTCAAAATAAAATTTTAATGCATTCATACGGCTGTGCAATGTTGCTTCGGATAGTTTTAAAGATGTATGGCAGTATTGTAAATATTTTTTTATCCGGGCTGTATCAAAAGTATTTGCTTCGGTATTTTTAATGGCTGCTAAAAACTGGTTCATTTCATTTATATAGGTTTTAATGGTGGAAGGGCTGTAGGCTTTAAGTATAAGGTGCTGGTGCATTGCGGCAATTACATTTGCATTTACCGGGTATGTATTTAGAGATTTATGAATAGTGATTTGTTTGTTTACTGTTTGCGGCAGTGTGGCTGCAGGTTTTATTATGCCCGGCTGCGGTATGGATTTATTGCCAATGGAGGTTACTTTCTGTTTATTAGTAAGGTATTTATGCAGTTCAGTTTGCTCAATTATTGCAATTGTTTTTACTGCTGCAACTATTTTGCTATGGCTAATTTTATTAAGCGGCATGTACCAGCACCGGTTAGTCTTACTCCATTTTGCACCGCTGATATTTTTAACTGCACCGTTTAGTATTGCCTTGCTGGTGAAATAAATACCTATGCATTCTGCATTGCGGTGCTGTATAGCTTTTAATATAACTGTTTCCATATTTTAAATATAGAAATTTTAAAAACAGTATTATAATTTATTTTAGCACAAAAAATACGCTTAAGTAAAAGTTCAATAAAGCTGTAATAGTACAAGTGAGTGACACAACGATGTACCACAATGAACCAATGTCCGTTTCAAAATAAATAATTGGCAAAGCCAATTAAAATCTGCCTACAATTTTAAAATTTACTAACCTTGGCGTTAGGCGGTTGGGGATGCTGTAGGTGTTGTTGGCAAAATCTTTTATTAGCTGGTAGCTGATGGTGTTAGGCCGGTCGATTAAATTAAATACTTCAAAACTTGCCCAGATATTTTCGAAACCGGAGAAAGGGCTGTGGCTGCGGCGTTTACTTTTTTCGGTTAGCAGTTGTGCGCTAAAACCTATATCAATTCTTATATACGGATCTATAATTAATGCGTTGCGGTATTTAACACTGTTGGGTATATTGTAACTCATGTTGCTGCCGTACAGCAAATTTAAATGCACTTTAAAATTTTTATTGGTGGGCAGGTAATCTTCTAAAAATAAACCTACGGTTATTAAACGGTCGGTGGGGCGGCGTACAAAACCCATTTCATTTTTTATACTGTCAACCGGCTGCTGATCGGTGCTTTGTGCGGTAATAATTTCGCCTGCGGCATTTTTATACTGGTAATACACATCGTTGTTTAAATTTTCACGTGTACGCATAAAACCAATGCTGAACCAGCTTTCGGCATCTTTTACCAGCTCGCCAAACAGTCTTGCTTCAATACCTGTTGCATAGGCTTTGGCATCGTTGTTACCGGCGTAACGTATTTTTACATTGTCCACATCATACACATCTACATCACTTAAGCTTTTGTAATAGGCTTCGGTGGTAATGCGAAAGGGGCGGCCTTCTAATCCTTTAAAATTATAATCGGCACCGGCTACAAACTGGTAACTTTTTTGTGCTTTTACATTGGTGTTTAATGTGCCATCGTATCTTCTCAGCTCCCGGTAAAATGGCGGCTGGCTGTAAACGCCTGCGGCAAATTTTAATACCATATCTTTTTTCCACTGTGGCTTATAACTAACCTGCATGCGTGGGCTTAATAAAAATTGTTTGTTAAGGCTGTTGTAATTGTAGCGTATGCCTGCCTGCAGCGTAATGTCTTTTGCGGCATTGCCCAGGCGGATATTATCCTGCACATAACCACTGAATTTTTGTATAGAAAGATCGGCAGTGGAAGTTAAAACTTTATATAAATTTAAATTGGCGGGGTTGTGCGGCAGCGAATAACCGGCACTGTCCTGATATTCAAATTCTTTTAATTTATCGTTAATGTTTGTCTGCTCTATACTGTTGCCAAACTGTATAAAATGTTTGCCTTTATCGATACTGCCTTTAAGCGATGCATTATATACGGCGATATCTAAAGTATTGCGGCCATAGTTTTGGTAATAGCCTGCACCCAGCGGATTTATTATTTGGCCAAAAGTGCTGCTGCTGCGGTCAAAATCCCTGTCGCCAAAAAGATAGGCGCCGGCAATATCGAAGTTTTCATTTTCTTTATTACTAAAGCGGCTAAGCATCCACTTTAGGTTTAATTTTTTGGTTGGCTTGTACAGCATGCTCAGGCCAAGCAGGTTGGTTTTGTAGCCGTCCTGCTCTTTGCCTTCAAAAAAAATATCTAAACCAAGGTTTGCTGTAAACAGCGGCGAAAAAACAGAAGTTGTTTTTTGTGCGGACTGCGGAAACAGTGTAAATTTTGTTACTGAATAATTACCTAAAAATTCTAACTGCAATTTTTCGCTAACCTTATAAGTAATAAATGTTTGAAAATCGGAAGAGGAAGGAATGTAGGAGCCCACAGTTTCCTGGCTGCGTAATAAATTTTTATTGCTTTTATTGCGTAAGCCAAACAGATAGGTAACGTTTCCTTTTTTGTTAGCGCCTTCCAAATGTAAACCCTGCTCTAACAAACTTATATAAGCTGTGCCGGCAAATGCTTTTGGTTTTTTATATTGAATGTCTAATACGCTGCTCATTTTATCGCCATACTTTGCCTGGA
>NZ_JANMUN010000024.1:0-38032 GCF_031391665.1 Ferruginibacter sp. | reverse complement strand
AGCTTCGCCAAAACAATTGGGCGAAGTGTTGTTTGATAAAATGCAGATCGACCCCAAAGCAAAAAAAACAAAAACGGGCCAGTATGCAACGGGTGAAGATGTATTATTAAAACTGGCCAGTAAAAATAAAATTGTAGATGACATTTTATCATTCAGGGAATTCACCAAACTAAGATCAACTTATGTAGATGCATTGCCCCTGATGATCAATAAAAAAACAGGCCGTGTACATACTTCCTATGCGCAGGCAGTTGCAGTAACCGGCAGGTTGAGCAGCAATAATCCCAATCTGCAGAATATTCCCATCCGCACCGAAAGAGGGAGAGAGATACGCAAAGCATTTATTCCAAGAGATAAAGATCATGTGTTGATATCTGCTGATTATTCTCAAATTGAGTTACGCATTGTTGCTGCCATAAGCGGCGATGTAAATATGTGCGAAGCTTTTACAACAGGAAAAGATATTCATACCGCAACTGCTGCAAAAGTTTTTAATGTAGAAGAAAAAGATGTAACTAAAGAAATGCGGTACAAAGCCAAGAGTGTAAACTTTGGTATCATTTACGGTCAGGGTGCATTTGGCCTTGCAGAAAATTTAGGTATCAGCAGAACCGAGGCAAAAGAAATAATTGATAATTATAAAAAGCAATTCCCCAACATTCAAAAATATATGGATGATACCATCAACTTTGCAAAAGAGAATGGTTATGTGGAAACGCTGATGGGCCGTAAGCGCTGGTTAAAAGATATTAACTCCGCCAACTTTACCGTACGTGGTTTTGCCGAGCGTAATGCGATTAATTCTCCTATACAAGGCAGTGCCGCCGATATGATAAAAATGGCCATGATAAAAATTCATGAAGAATTCAACAAACAAAATTTTAAAAGTAAAATGTTGTTGCAGGTGCATGATGAATTGGTGTTTGATGCACACCGCAGCGAAATTGAAATTATTAAACCAGTAATTCTAAATTGTATGCAAACGGCTTTGGCTTTGCCGAATGGTGTGCCTACAGATGCGGAAATTGGTATGGGAGAGAATTGGCTGGAGGCACATTAGAATTTTGTTGTTGAAGTAGGCCAATAATAATTTACTCCACTATTTTTATCCTGTATCTTATTGCTTTATTGTAATCAAAAAGCAGTTCAATATAATACAAAGAGTTTTCGTGAACTACATAATCAAATGTATAGATATCCCCGCTTTTTTTAAAAGGAATATAAACCTGTCTCTTTAGTGCCATTGTATCCAGCAAGATCTTCCCGGATTTTTCATCCTTATACCAAAGTGATGGATTTCTGGAAGTGTTTGAATTAATTTGCAGTTGAGTAATATTTTTTTTATACCTAAAATTGAAATGAATTGTATCCCCTTTTTTTAATTGCAATACTCCGCTATCAGGTTTTTCGTCATAAATATTCTCTAATATTTGCGTAGTATAATAAAAGGGTTTATTAAAAAAAACTTGCTTAACAAAAGACGGCTTCTCTACCCATTTACTATTATCAGGGTAATGGTTTCTTGCCAGTCTCGAATATGGTGTTAGCCAATAATAATTACCATATTCCTTCTGATATTTCAATAGCTTTCCGGTTTCTTCATCTTCTGCACATCCACCTGCAGCCCATGTTGGATCTAAAAAGTACCATACGCTATCAATCATCACCGCATTCCATGCATGGTTAACGCTTAGTGGGTTGCCCACCTGGTAAGGCTTATTTTTAACATAGCCTTCAATAATTTCACATTTAATATTATTCAAATCACAAAGCCTTTTAAATAGTTCAGCATAGCCGCTGCAAATTCCTTTTTTCTTTTGTAAAACAGCTTTAATATACTGTTCCTTCCACTCCGCAATCCTTTGAGAACAATCAACCACAGCTTCACAATTTGGTTTTTTTATTGCTTTACCCTTGTTGATAAACTTATAATCGTAGGCTATGTTTTCTGTTATCCATCTGAAAATTGCCCTAATCTTGTAAATGTTGTCTGTGTATGGTTTTGTAAGGTCCTGTGAAAGTTTTATTAAATCCTTCTCATATTTCACAGTCTTAACAAAGCTATCTATAGTTTGAAAATCATAAGCATCAAATTTATTTTGCGCTTTTGAAGTAACACCTGTTATCAGCAGAAAAATAAAAAAGGTGATTTTGTTGTTCATTTTTATAAAACGGATAGTAAAATAAACAATGAATATAAAATTAAATCTTGAAAGCTGTTTTAATTAACTCCGGCAACAGGCTTTAAATAAAGTTGATAATGCATTGTTTTTGCATACTCTCGTCGGTTATGATGTATTTTTGTAAACTTATAAATGTATAATATGAACCCCACACTAATTTACTGCTACGATGTCTATTGCGGCTGGTGCTATGGCTTTAGCCCGGTGATAAAAAAAATTGCAGAAGAGTATAAAGATAAATTGGATTTGGAAGTGTTAAGCGGCGGCATGGTTATTAGTGATGAGGCAAAACCTATTAGTGTTACTGCCGGATATATACAACAGGCCTATAAAGTGGTGGAAGAACATACCGGAATAAAATTTGGCAGCGATTATTTGTGGCATATCAATAATCCTGATTTAAGCGATTGGTACCCTTCAAGTGAAAAGCCTGCCATTGCCCTATGTATTTTTAAGGAATTTTACCCTGAAAGACAAATTGAGTTTGCTGCCGATTTACAATATGCTTTACATTATGAGGGCAGAGATTTGTGCGATGATGAAGCCTATACCCATCTATTAGAAAAGTATTCTATTGTGCCCGAAACTTTTTACACAAAACTAAAAAGTGAAGCATATAAAGAAATGGCTTATTACGAATTTGCTTTGTGTAAGCAATTAAATGTGGATAGTTTTCCGCAGGTGCTGATACAGCTGAGCGAAAATAAATTTTATCTTTTGGCAAAAGGTTTTACTGTGTATGAAGATTTGAAAGAAAGGATTGAAAGGGTGCTTGCAGAAACTGAAAGTATTTAAGGTTGAATATTAATAAACTGTCTGTACTGTTGCCCAATGGTATGCCTTTGAACCGAGCGTGGCAACGATGATGTCATGAAAATATAAAGTTGGTAACCCAAAAACCATTCATCAATTTTGCTTGCAAAAACAAAAACTAATCTGTATTTTGTTTAACTAAAATTTATACAACATGAAACGAATTGCCTTAACTATTTGTTCAGCAACTTTATTGCTGCTAAGCTGTAATAACAGCGCCGATGATAAAACAAAAACGGAAACTGCCTCTTCCGACACTACCAGTAAAATGGCAGATGTAAAAACAGAAACTGCGGCACCACTAATGGACAGTGCTGCTATGATGAAAGCCTGGATGGATTACGCAACCCCGGGTGCCATGCACACCTGGATGGCTAAAACTAACGGTACTTGGGAATCAGAAGTTTCGCAATGGATGGATTCCAAAGCGCCACCAACAAAAGTTAAAGCTACCAACGTGCAAACTTCTTCAATGGGTGGCAGGTATGTTATTGGTAAATTTACCAGCAACATGATGGGGCAACCTTTTGAAGGCATGAGTACTATGGGCTATGATAACGCTAAAAAAATGTTTGTAAGTACATGGGTAGATAATATGAGTACCGGTATTACCCATATGACAGGCACTTACGACGAGGCCACAAAAATGATGAATTTTAAAGGCCATCAAACAGACCCTACAACAGGCAAAGACAGTGAGATAAGAGAAGAAATGAAAATTATTGACGATAACACTTACACTATGACGATGTATGGCCCGGGCATGGATGGAAAAGAAATGAAATTTATGGAAGGAACTTTTAAGAAGAAAAAATAAATCTTTAAATAGATTTTATAACCCTGAAAATTTCAGGGTTTTTTTATGCAATTATTTATTTATTAACTTGCTTTAAAACTTACTGCATATCTTTCGGTAAATAAACTTCTTTTAAACTAAAGCAAAATATTTATGGATAAAATCGAAAAAATATTTGCCAACAACCAGCAATGGGTAACCGAAAAACTGGCTATTGATGCTGATTATTTTGAAAACCTGGGGAAAGGACAAAACCCTGAATTTTTATACATTGGCTGCAGCGACAGCCGTGTTACTGCCGAAGAATTAATGGGTGTGCAGCCTGGTGAAGTTTTTGTACACCGCAATATTGCCAACATGGTTATCAGCATTGATTTAAATGTAATGAGTGTATTGAATTATGCAGTGCGTCATTTAAATGTAAACCATATTATTGTTTGTGGCCACTATGCCTGCGGTGGTGTAAAAGCTGCGATGCAAAGCGCCGATTTAGGAATTTTAAATCCCTGGCTCAGGAACATACGTGATGTGTACCGTTTGCATAAAGACGAATTGAACGCCATTACCGAAGAAGAAAAAAGATATGACAGGCTGATAGAATTAAATGTGCAGGAGCAATGCGTTAACCTGATAAAAACCGCTGCAGTACAACAAGCTCATATAGAAAGAGGATTAATGGTGCATGGCTGGGTATTTGATGTACACACCGGTAAACTGATTGATTTAAAAATTGATTTCCCTCATATACTGCAAGATATAATGGAGATTTATAAGCTGGTGTAAAATTATTATTGCCATTATTTTTTTGCTGCCGGTTCATTTCTTGAATGGCAGTGCACACCGGCTCCATCATGATGTAAGGGCATGCAATCAATCTGCACTACCTTTCTTCCGGTAAATGCTTTTTCTACTATTTGTTTGGCCTGTTCATCTCTTTGCTTTAATTCCAATGGCAAACCTTCTTTCCAGAAACGGGCCGTTACAATTACGTTATTGGCAATTATAAAATTCATATAGCCTGTAGCCAAATAAAATTCTACCGAGTCGGCAGTAACATCATTAAACCAGGATTGCTCATTTTTAGTCAGACTTTTATAATCTATTTTTTTTGTCATTAATGATCCGGCAGGCAGGCGTATAATTTCAAAAGGTTTTCCTTCTGCTGTGGTGCTTAGTTTTAATAGTTGAAGGTTTGCTTCCATGCGATGATAAGATTCTCTTGATATTGCATCACCAACTGTATCTTTCACATCCACTTCAGCAAGCAACACCGTATTATTATTTACAAACCTGCAAAACTCATCAATATGCCCACCGGTTCCAATACCATATTTTCCGTTCTCCAATTTGCCCCATTCTTCTTCTTTACATCCATTCTTTAGCCAGATAATTTTTGTTACCCCCAGCACCCTTTTGTATTCATTTTCAATTTGCAGTTTTGTCATTTTTGGATTTCTATCCAGCTCCACCGATTCTACCAGCAACATGGTACCATTGCCATTGGTTTGCCAGGCCCCGCCTTCACTAACCATTTTAGAAGCAATGCTTGGAAGCTGCAATTTGGCGGCAACATTTCTATCAATTGCCTCGGCCTCTTTATCAGGATGTATAAAATTAAAATCAGCTAATGCAAATTCACCTTTTGCATTTCTTAAAAAAACAGGGCCAGGGTCTTGTATGGCACCATAAGCACTTTCGTTATAAAACAGTGTTATCCTGGCCGTATCTATTTTATGCGCTATTAATTTTTCATAAATCCTGCGTTCCATTTGCTCTTTATTGTAACCCGGCTGTGGCCCATAAAACAAGCGCACTTTTACATAAGGCGTTATTTCTTTCATAGCATTTAGTGCGGTAAAGTAAAAAGGTTCGCCACCCAAAAAACCGTTTTCTACCCAGCTCAGCCAAATGTATTCCTGCTTATCAAATTCCGCAGGTACCATAAATTTTTCTTTATAGGGCGATGAGCAGGAGCTGCACATCAATAAAGAAACAACAACAGAAAATATTAATAATTTCATATTTACATAATTAGTTCAACGAATGATTGCATGTTCATACCTTTTTATTTATCACTTTCAAATTTTAAATAGGTATTAAAAAAAGGAAGTAATTCTGTATATATTCTTCCTTCAAAACCATCCAGCATATTCCCATGGTCGCCTATATATTCTTCTGCAAAGTGTTTTATATTATACAGCTCCAGTTTTTTGCTAAACTGCATAGCCGTGGCTGGAATATGAGGAAAGTCCTCATTTCTTCCCCAATCCATTTTTAAAGCCGTCAAACTTTTTAAAGCCGGTAAATTTGCTTCAATCATGTTTATCGGGAAGTTGGCTTCCCATTGTTTTATTACTTCCATATTATAAACGGCACTATCGCCAATATAATTAACAGGAAATTTTGCCTGTAAAGGCATACTATTTTTATCCGGCGAATAAGCTCTTGCAAGGCTGCTGAATACACCTGCAAAAAACCCCACCTCGGAAGAATCGTAAACATTTAAAATATCAGCTGCACTTTTTGCTTTACTAGTTTTTTTAAATGCGCTGTTGCTGATGGTAAAATCATTTGACCAGTTTAATACAGCCGGGCTTAAGGCATACACCGAACTAAACGTATCGGCAAATAACATCCCAATTTTTAATGCCCCATTGCCACCCATAGAATGGCCGCAAAGGCCACGACTGGTTCTGTTGGGTATGGTTCTAAAATTTTTATCTGTGTAAGCCACTACATCTTTACCAATAAAATCGGCCCAGTTGCCTGTAAGGGTTGAATTGGTATAAAAACTTCCCCTGTAAAGGTTGTAGCTGTTGGGCAATACCAGTATCGTTGGACGTATGCGGCCGGTGGTTATAGCTTTATCCATCAGTTGTTTTAAACCCAGCCAGTCAAACATTTCCGTATCGGTGGTGGATACGCCATGTAAAAAATAAATTGCTGGATAACGTTCTTTACTTTCTCCATATCCCGGCGGCAGGTAAATAGATACATTACGCATGGCGTCTTCTCCTCCCTGATTGCCTTGAATAGACGCAGCTAAAAATTTATTCCTTACTACAATTCCGCCTTTTTTATCCTGCGAAAAACTGCAAATGGTTACCAGTACAAAAAATAAAAACGATACTGCATATTTCATATTACCTGTTTTAGGTTTTATAGTTTATTAAAAAAGGAATTATTTTTTTATTGAATTATTTTTTATGATAAACAGCCGGTATCCACACCATACAAATTTCTGCAATAATCAATGGCACAAATGAAAAGAAGTATTCATTCATAACTCTTCTCAGTAACCCATCCTTAACAGCACCAAATAAAAAATCAAGCGGCATAATATCATCAATTCTTACGGCTATAAATGCCAGTACACAAACATAGCTGCGTACAATCATTTGCCGGTGTACTTTTATATTCCTGGCTTTAATTGCTTTCCAGGCAAACCATGTTGAAAGCACAGCAAAAAGCGCCAATAAAAAAAGAGAGATGCGGCAGGGTACGCAAGTGCTTATCAATGATAAACGTGCGGCAGAAATCCCTATCAGTAAAATGCCCAGCATATACAACTTGCCTGCAAGCCGGTGAAATTTGAGGTACTTATTGCGTAAGGCTGGCCAAAACTGTGTGGGCCCCAACAGCAATGCAAAACTGCCACCAATTAAATGCAGTATTACCCATAGCTGGTTATTAAAAATACTTGTACCAAAAATCCGGCTGCGAAAGCCGGTGAAATAAATACCTACATTAGTTACAAAAAAATAAACCGATAGTGCAATAATAGCTAACCAAAAAAATGGAAGCAGGATGTATTTTAACTTTAGCATTATGAAAAATAAACATCATTTTTATTAAATACAAGTAAAATGCGTTGGCTTTTTAAATACAATACCAATGCTGAAATAAATTTTTTACTTACCTTTTATCTAAGACAGCCAACAAGCCGCCCTGTTTTTGCCTGTATTAAATTATTAGTAACCGGTTGTGATGACACAGCACTACACGAACCCAATTCTGCATTAAATACAGAGCCACCCACATTTGTCCAGTTAGCTCCGCCATCATCTGAACGTTTTACAACATTCCATGCATTTGAAGGATTATTGGGAAAGTAGTTAGCATTAACCTATGTATATCCTGTTAGAATTACTGGCACCTGCTTTTACAAACGACTGCCCTGGATTGGGCGTAGCGGTTCCAATGCCTACACTTGTTGTTTGAGCCTTTACAGACAGGTTAATAATAGCCAGTAATAAAAAAATTGTATTTATTTAATGATTAAGTTTTGATTTTTAATTTCAATCCAAAGATTAAAAATTAATGAAGGTAGGGCAATAGCGAAAAAGGGTGAAGTTGGTACTAATATTATTTACTGCTTGCTAAGCATGAAAACCTGATTCGTGGAGGTGAATCAGGGCTAAATAGTTAGCCAGCTTTATTGTTTAAAAACCATAAAACTGAAAGCCGCATCATGGGCATCAGGTCCGGAGTAACTGTTACTAACCGGCATTATTAAAAAACCCGGATAGTTTGCGCCCAGCCCTCCGTAAGTGGTATACACCCTGTAGTCAGTTATATTTATGCTAACCATTACGATATCGCTTGAACTCATACCAGGATACGAAAGCACATAATTACCATAGAACGGATGACTAACTGCCGCAGCAGATGAAGAACAACTGCAAACACCCGCAGCTGTTACTCTGCCATAATAAAGTGGTACCATGTTTGCAGCGCCGCTGGCTGTGTTATTAACTTCTGTTGCTATCTCCACATTTGATACGGTAATATCTCCTGAGTTGGTGGTAAGATTGCCGCTGCCTTTTAATGCACCCTGTACGTTTAGCGCATAACCTGTAAATGGCGTGCTGCCTATACCAACACGACCCTGCCCATCCACAAAAAAACGGTCAAACCCATTGTTGCGGATGATAAAACGGCCATTACTGTTGCTGCTGTTGGTGCCCAGGCGAAAATCATTTCCTGCAAGCTGTACAAAGCCTTTATCTACACCGCTATTTTGCAGTTGCAGGGTACCGTTAGCAGCTGTAAACGTACTTACGCCGTTTGTTTGAATACTAAACAGATTGGATGCAACACCAAAATCAATACGATTTTCCATGGCATCATCAAATTTTCGGTACTGTAAAAACCCACGGCGTGCAGCGCCATCATAAAAATTAAGGCTGTGGTTATAGCCATCTACATTAACGCCGTTGTAATCGCTTATCAATTTGGAGGCGGTGCCGGATGTTTCGCTAAAAAGCAAATCTCCATCGCTGGTTTTAACAGTGCCGTTTACATGCAGTTTTTCATCTGGTGAAGAAATGCCGATACCAATACTGTCGGATGAATTATACACATCGGTACCGTTCATTCTCCAAAATTCAGTATCCAGCCAGTACCGCCAGGCAGTACCATCGTATCCATACAATTCATGTCTTATCGTATCAAATACCAGTAAACCTGCCGCAGGTGATGTTATAGTTGTACGTTGTGAAGATGACATGCGTGGAATAAGCACTCCCTTATTGGTACTTCTTACTTCCATTATGGCTTTTGTATTGGTAGTACCTGTACCAACTAAAACGCCTTGGGCACCGGCGTTACAAAAGCCGGCAGCAAAAATTAAAACAATGATAAATTGCTTCATAACAAATTTTATTTTTAGCATTACTTAATATCGTTTGTACACCACAAAACAGAAATCTGAATCTCTTGCTGCAGGAGGAGCTGTGGACCTGTCTAAAAAAACACTAATACTCATACTGTTAGTACCTATGCTGAAACAATTGGCCAGGTGCCTGTTTTCTGCTGCTGTTACCAAAACCATACAGGTGTTATCTATACCAGGGCAATCAATAGTATAAAAGCCTGTTGACGTTTTTGTAATTGTAGCATTGGGGGTTACAGCACGGGCCGTACCATCAGCATATACTGAGCCATAGCAAAAGGGTACCAGTTGCGCTGCACTCTCCAAAGGTTTTGTTAAGCCGCTGCTCAACTCAATATTAGCAGCAGTGGTACGGGCATTTACGGTAATGCCGTTAAGCACTTTTACATCGCCATTTACATGCAGGGCTGTGATTGGATTAGTTACACCAATACCCATACGGGCTTCACCACTTACTTCTGATATTACAACATTGTCCGAACCTGCATTGCGTATCACTACCCGGCCAACACTGTTGCCACTATTGGTACCCATTCGTAAATCATCACCAGCAATTTGAAAAAAGCCTATGTTAAAATTATTGGAACGAAATTGAAAAGTTGGACCGCTAACAGCACTGGCACTAAAGCGGTACTCTCCTTTGCTGAATACATTAAATAAGTGGGTACTGCTTACCGATGGATAAAAGCGCAGCTCATCTTCGCCGGTGGTGGTGGAAGCAACAAAATTGATATAAGCATTGCGGCTGGCACTGTTGGTACGGTAATCAATACCCTGTGCAAAATTATTGGATGACCCACCTGTATAATCAAATTCAATTTTTTGCAATGTGCCAGATAACCGGCCAAGCAATAAATCGCCGCTGGTGATTTTTATATTTCCGTTAGACACATGCAGTTTTTCCAACGGGCTGCTTGTGCCTAGGCCAATATTTGCGGCTGCGTTGTAAACAGTACCAGTAAACCCCAGCCAGTAATCATTATTAATAAAACTGCGCCACCCGCCGCCGGGAAAGTAGTGTTGCAGCAAACCGTCGGTTTTGTTATACAGCATTAATCCGTTAGCCGGAGGGAAAATTGTTGCCCTTTGTGTAGTTGTTAATGATGGCCATAAAAAACCTTTGGTTGTACTTTTTACATCTAATGCAGCACTGGCTGCAGGCGCAGTGCCGTCTTCATTTACTGCAACCCGTTGTGCTAAAATGGGAATAGTATAAAACAAAAGACCGGATAATAATACAGAACGTAACATAGCTTAAGGTTGAAAAATGATAAAATAAAATGGGGTATCGGTTTTTGAAATCGTTTCCGCACCATCGTAGGTGTCCCGGTAATTAATAACCTTGCAGGTATTGGTGGTAGAATAAGCGGCAGTGGTAGTCTCGCCGCCATAAGCAATAATAGTGCAGGTGGAAGTAACACCGCTAACGGTAATATCGTACTCTCCTTCACTTACTCTTGTTACCGAAACATTGGAAGTGGCATTGACGATTGTGCCATCAGCATTAATGCGTCCATAGGCCAGCGGTATAAGGCTGTACGTACCAGTACGGCTTTGGTTTCGTATTTCATTACTTACCGAAATATTGTCGGTAACCAGGTTTCCCGAAGCAGTAAAACTGCCATTACTTAAAATGTCGCCATTTACATCCAAACGGGTAGAGGGAGTACCACTACCAATTTTCATATACCCGTTATTGGCAATCATAATTCTGTTGCCTCCATTTAAGCGGAAATAAAATTCTCCTGCTGTATTGGATGAGTTGGTACCTATGCGTAAATCATCTCCCGAAAGTTGTATAAAACCTTTTTCAACCCCCGAACTGTTTAATTGTATAGTTGGGTTGGATGCTGCATTGAAGATAAAATCACCTGATGATTTTATTTCTGCAACGGTTCCGTTATAAAAACCAAACCGGAATTTATCTTCACCGGGATCGTCGGAATGGCGAAAAGTAATAAAGCTGCGGTTGTCGCTTCCGATTTTGAAGAATAACCCCTGTGTAAGATTATTGGATGTGGTACCGCTAAAACGAAAATCAATATTGTTGGCAGTACCGGAATAATGGGTAAGTTGCAAGTCTCCTCTCAGCTTTACATTGCCATAAACCTCCAGCTTTTCAGCCGGTATTGCTGTGCCAAGGCCCACATCATTTAATGTATAAACATAGTTACCACTGCGGCTCCAAAAGTCGTTATCTAAAAAACTTTTCCAAGCAGTGCCGTTGTATTGGTCAAACCTGTTAAAGCTGGTATTAAAAATGGTGAGGCCTTCTGGCGGGTTAGTAATATTATTTCTGTTGGTGTTGCTCATTCGTGGCAACAGCAATCCTCCTGTGCTGCTTTTTACTTCCAGCAAGGCGCTGGCCTGGGGAGTGGTGGTACCAATGCCTATGTTTTGGGCAGATACTGTATTGAGTGCTGCAACTGTTATTAAAAAATAAAAAAGCTTCTTCATAGCAGGTTGTGTTTATTACAACTCAAAGATGAAAAAGAAGTAGGGATGGAGCAATAGCGAAATGGGGTGAAATTCAGATTGGTTTATAATCAAAAAAATAATTATTCGCTTATTAAATAACCACTAATATAGCCCGGCCTGCTGTTTGAGTAATTTATTAATCCCCAGTCATCCAGCTTAAAAAATACCGTGTTACCTGCATCCAGATAAATATCAAGGCTGAACGGAAGTGTAATTTTCATGTCTGCTACTAAAGGCACATTAGATACTTCGTTATGAGTAAATAAGCTTGTAGTAGAAGCAAGTTCGATGAGTGAATTATTGTCAATAGATACAAAAACCCGTGGGCTTAGTATGTAGTATTGTGGTGGAACACCTTGCGAAACCGCCTGTCTTGAAGTTACCAGCCCCTCGAAGTGATAAAGCCCTGCTGTTGTAACTGAAAAACGGGTATTTACAATATTGAAATTGATTCCTCCATTATCATACACTGTTGTGGTTCCATCAATAAGTGAATCTGAACCAAATCCTGCGAATCGAACTATGATGCGGTCATTATTTCTGTAAGCAGAATTTTGCCATGATGCATTTCCACTGGCATCGCTGGTTAATACTTTTCCGGCAGCTTGTGTGCCGTCGGTTACTTTAAAAGTGCCATTAACATGCAGTTTTGCTGTGGGGCTGGCCACACCAATTCCCACATTGCCTCCGTCGTTTTGCAGAATCAGGTTATCAGGATTGCCATTATTACGGGCCATTATTTCGTTATTATCCATTATAAGGTTATCGCCGGTAATACTGCCTAATGTTAAATATCCATGGCTGGTAAGCGAAGCATCTTGTAAACCGAGTATCTGTGTGTTTCCGGTGGAGTCAATCAATACCCTGTCTGCCCCGGCCATACGGAATATTGTTTTGCCAAACTGGTTGCCGCCATTGGTGCCGATGCGGAGGTTGTCACCAGACAACTGCATAAAAGTTTTGTTGACCCCTGTATTTTGAAACTGGATAATACTGGCAGGATTGTTTAATGTTACCGTTCCGCTTTCCTGCAAGAGGTTGCCTACTAAGTGAAGTCGTGAAGAAGGAGCCGTTGTGCCAATCCCTACATTTTGGGCAGTTACTAAATTGTATATTACAGATGTAAGTAAAAAAAAGAAAATCTTTTTCATAACAGGTTGTGTTTATTACAACCCAAAATTGAAAAATTATTAAAGAGAGGGCAATAGCGAAAAGGGGTGAATTGGGGATTGTAAATTACAGGATGACCAATTATTTCGTTCAGGCAGGATACTATTTTTTATCAAACCGGTGATGCATCAGCCTGCTATGCCGTACATCCAGATATTCAACTTCTCCGTTTTCGGTAAAATAAAATTTTACCCATGCCCAGCTTTCATCATTGGTATGAAATTGTATGGGTAGTTTAAACTCTTCGTCATACCCCGGTTCAATAATTTTATCGGCAATGGTAGGTCGCTTTAGTACCAACTGACCTTGCTCATTTAAAATAATGCGCCAGTAAAAATCGAGGTGTTTGCTGTAATAAGTGCCGCATAGCTTTTGTAAATAATCGTTTGAATAATTCTTTTTAGTTGCCGTTACTTTTTGCCATTTGATACTGTCGTTATTTCCCGTTTGCTGGTACAAAGTTGATTGCATAGCACTATCCGGATGCGGCTTATGCATAACCTGCCAGATGGGATAATCAGGGTCTTTAAAAATTCCATTGCCCACATATACGAGAGGGAAACTATCCACTGCTGAATAAAGTAACCACATACTATCTCCTATTACTTTCAGTTCCGAAAATTGTTTCCGCTCCACTGTACTTTGATAACTGGTTTGGTGCATCCAGCGATATGTGCCTTCGTATTGCTGTATCTCAGCTTTGGTAATGGACACAGGTTGGATAGGAAATTTTTTCTTCGCAGTGGCGGATTTTTTTTCATTCAATAAAAATGCCGCCAACGCATCTGTTTTATCTGAATAGGGGTCCAGGTTGTTGCTGATACAAATAATAGAAAGCCCTGCAGCAGGCACCTGCGTTAAAAAAGAATAGCCGCTTACACCTTCGTGTTTTATTAGCTCGTAGTTTGCTAATTGTTTTATTTTATGGCCAAATACATAATTGATATTTTCTTTTAGCACGGGTATGGGCCGTGCCTTTTCTTTTAAACGGGTGATGGCTTTTGCGATGAATGAATTTTTATCAGCATGTGCAGCCGCCCATTTTTCTAAATCGTTGGCGCAGGTAAGTATCCAGTAATTGCCGCCCGGCGATGTTTTATCTCTCATCCATACCGTGTATTTATTTACATCTTCTTCGGCATACGAAAAAGCATGGTTGGCAACTACTTCTTCTTTATTTCGTCCCAGTTTTGTTTGCTTCATCCCCAATGGGGCAAATATTTTATCCGTCGTGTAAACAGATAAATTTTTACCACAGGCTTTTTCAAGTATCAGCCGGAGTAATCCAAAATCGGAATTACTGTACATATAGCCTTTGCCGGGTTCTACCTGCGGCTTGGGCTGGTTGTATAAAAATTCCAGAAACTGCGATACATCCAGGCGGTTGGCCATTTCTGCCTGCGTAAGCACCAGCGTGGCCCACTCATCGCAAAAACCACTACTGTGGTTAAGCAGGTCTTGCAGGGTTACCCCTTCACTCCATTGTGGAAGTTGGGGGAAATATTTGTTCACTTTATCATTTAGTCTAACCAGCCCTTGCTGTTCCATTATTGCGGCTGCTATGGAAATAAATTCTCTTCCTTCTGAATAGGGCAGGCGAATAACGGTGTTATGATTATAGGGAACATTCAATTCAATACTTGCCATACCATAATCTTTACTGGCAATTACTTTTCCATCTTTAATTATAGTAATGGCAAAGCCGGGTGAGTTTTTATTGTTGAAGTGCGAAAAGAGGCTGTCGAGCTTTTTGTTTAGTGCTGTATTATTAGTAGAAACTGATCCAGGTTTGCTTTTTGCAGATGGTTGTCCAAAAGAAAAAATAGCCAACGGTAAAGAGAAAAGAAGTGTGAAAAATAGTTTACGCTTCATAAAAACTTATTTGAAATGAAATAGTGATTGATCTGAGGCACAAAAGAGCAGATGATGAAAGCAGTGGTTATTACAGTATTCTTTACACAATTTTATCTTTCAGCGCTAAAGCAACAGCCTCTGTACCAGAGTGTACATGCAGCTTGGCATACACGCTGGTAACATGAGATTTTACAGTATCTGTAGCCACAAATAATTCTGCCGCTATCATTTTATAACTTTTACCCTGTACCAGCAATTGCAATACTTTTTTTTCCTGTGCAGTAAGGTTATATTCTTTTGCAGGCGCAGCAGGTTGTAAATTATGTTTAAACAATTCTATTACCCTTCGGGCAATACCGGGTGTCATGGGTGATCCGCCAGACTGCACATCTTTGATGGCTTCTATATATCCCTCCGGTGTTGTTGATTTTAAAATATAACCCGATGCACCTGCGCAGATAGCATTGAAAATATGTTCGTCTTCAAAAAAAATAGTTTGTATCAGGATATCTATTTTTGGAAAATGTTCTTTCACCAGTTTCGTGGCGGCTATGCCATTCATGCCGGGCATTTCAATATCCATCAATACTATATCGCTGGGGTACACTTCAAGGTTGGTAACAATATTGCGGCAATCGGGCCATGCACCTGTGCAAATAAAACCATCGGTATAGTTCAGCAGGAGTTCAAATGTTTCCCGCAGGTGTTTATTATCTTCAAAAATGGCTACCCGTATCAAGATATTAATTTTTACAAAGGTTTAAAATTTAAAACGCCCAGCAATAGCGAAAAGGGGTGAATATTATAAGGTAAGGGGCATAATTAACTTTACAGTAGTTCCTATTCCCGGTGCAGCATCAATAGTTAGTTTACCGCCAACACTTGCTGCCCGGGTTTGAATATTCTCCAGTCCGTTCCCTTTTAATACAGTACCTATATCAAACCCTTTTCCTTCATCTTTTACAATCATCGTAAGCACATTATTTCCATTAGCTGCTGACACATCAATTTTTTCAGTACCTGAATATTTAACGGCATTGTTCAATGCTTCTTTAAAAATGAGGTACATATTTTTCCGCTGCTCCATTGTCAGGTCTTTTGTTTCCAACTTATCTAATTGCAGCGTAAGGGCAATATTTTTTGCACCACATATTTCATAGGCAAATCGTTCCATTCGTTGTTTCAGGTTGCTGCCTTCTGCTGGCTCGGGTTTAATGGTCCATACCAGGTCACTCATTTTTTCCATGGTTTCTTTGGCGTTGGTACTCATTTTTTCCAAAATACTTTTCTGCAATGTTTCATTGCCTTGTTTTGTTGCCATTTGGCTTAGCATATTAATACTGCTGAGGGAACTGCCTACTTCATCATGCAGGTCGGCAGCTATCTGGTTGCGGAGTTCCAGTTCTTTCATCCGCTGTTTTAATTTATTGCGGTTTAAAAGCAACCAAATTGCTGCTAATGAAAGCAGGGCAATAAATGCAGAACCAAATATAAGCAACCGTTGTTTTTGTAATTTTTGCTGCTGTAATTCTTTATTTTTATTGAGCACAGTAATCTCCCTTTCTTTTTCTTTCACATCAAAGGATGCCTGTTGCTTTGCTGTTTCAATGGAGAATTGTTGTTTTACAAGGCTGTCTTTTAAAGTTGTGCTTATCTCTAAAAATTCCAACCCTTTTGTGCTGTTACCATTTTTTAAATAGGCAGTGGCCAGTGTATATGTAATGATCTGCTCTCTCAGTAAATCCGTTTCTGGTTTTATCAATTCGTACCCTTTAAGCCCATATTCAATGCTTTTTTGAAAACGGTTTTGTTCCAACTCTAAAGTGCTAAGGTTGGTATAGCACACAGCCTGCTGGCTCGTATTTTCAGCTTGTCTGGCATAGTTAAGGCTGGTAATGAATGCAGTTTCCGACTCTTTGTAATTTTTTAGTTTTGCTAAAGCTTCTCCCATTTCGCTATAGTAAGCCGAAAGGTTATTTATATCTTCCAGACTGTCGGCAATCACAATAGCTTTTTTGATCCAATCAATAGCTTTTTCTAGTTGATTTAGTTGCATTAGTATAGCCCCCCGTTCAGAATAATTCATAGCAACCATTTGCTTGTTTTTGGTAAAACTCAAATGATAGTCAGATTTATCCAATGCTGCTAATGCCTTATCGTATTGTTTTAAATCGAGGTAGATGCCATTCATTATGCTGTAAATACGGCCCAGGCCATCATTGTTTTTTATTTTTTCAGCATAAACAATAGCAGTATCGCAATCTTTTAAGGCAGCAGGATAATTTTGAAGATTCGTAAATACATCAGCCCTGTTTAAATAAGCCAGTGTAAGCCGTTTTATATTACCGGCTTTTACAGCATAAAAAACAGCCTTGTTAATATACACTAAGGCTGAATCATATTTTGCGTTTAATGAAAATGCATATGACGTAGCATTGTTACATTTTTCCAATCCACTTATAAAACCTAATTTTTCTGATAGCAGAATGCCGTTTTTAAAATATGGCATTGCTTTAAATGGCTCCTGGTAAAGGATAGATGCTCCCGTTTTCCAGTACAGGTTTACTTTATTGGTGTCTTCTGCCGATTTATTTAACAGTCGAACAAGAGAATCCATTTCAGGGTTTTGTGCAGTAACGGCAACAAAAAAAAATAAGATTAGCAAAAGAGATAAGGCGATAGGTTTAAACATATACTAAATTTACAAAATTGTAGTTTAAGTAGAAATGTTTTATTATTTGCTGCCGCAACTATAGCCATAAAGATAAATGTTGTACCGTTACGCTGCAATGCATTGCCCTCAATCTCCCCTTAATTCGCTATTGCCCTTTTTTGTTAGCGCAGCATCTTTGAGTAATTATTTAATTAATACAAATACCGGCCCTTGTTCAGTTTTCCAGCTATCACTAAGCTGTATTGTTTTTTTTGTTTTAAAGTTCATCAGGTAAATATCAAAACCTTTTCCTTCGTAAGTACTTTTATCCATTACCAGCCATTTACCATCGGCGCTCCAGTTGTGCCAGCCGCTGCTTAAGCTGTCACTAGTTATTTGCTTTGTATAAGTTGCCTGCCAATGTTTTTTAAGATCGGGAACAACAGTGTAAATCTGTGTTTGATTATTTTGTTTAGAAAGGTAACTGATGAATTTGTATTTGCTGTTCCATTGTGGTGGGCCAGCATGGTATTCGTACCAGGCGGTAGTAGTATCTGATTTAGGAAAATAAGTAAGCTGCAATTTATCCTCCCCTAATTGTATAGTACCGTCTGCATTTTCTTTCAGGCTGAATTTCCATAACTCATCAGGCACAGTTTTTCTTACTGTTTTATCGGGTCGGTATGCCATCACTATTTCATTTTCACCAGGTATAAACATCGGGTCTCTTTTTGTTGACAGGGTATCATTAGTTATTTGTATGTAAGAACCGTTATTTAGATTTATTAAAAATAACTGATTTCTTAATTTACCCGTTCTGCCCAGCACTATCATTTCGGTACCTTTTTTTCTGCTGCTCATCCAGCTATCTTCCAATTGCAAATTGCTTAGTTTTTTTACATTGTTGCCTTCGGTATTCATACTGTATAAAAAATAGCAGCGAAGGCAAGTATCTCTGTCGCTGATGAAAAAAAGTTTGTCCTCATAAGCATGATAAATCCATTCTACCCCTGCTGTGTTGGTAATATTTTTTTTACCGCTGCCATCCATGTTCATGATGTAGATGTCGTAGTTGTCTTTGGCCGTATCCTCCAAAACATTGTAGGCAATTTTATAATTATTTTTTTGAGCAGAAGCATAACCTGCAATGGCTATTGTAAAAAAGAGCAGGAAAATATATTTACACAGTATCATTTTATAAAATTATTTGCTCAGGTATTTGTTAGGAATATTTTGTGGTGTGTAATCAATATTATTTTTGTGCTTTAATAATATAGCAACAATATTTGCTGTTGTACTTTCCTCTCTGTGCATTTGCGGCAACAAACCCATCATGGCATAACTCAATGGATTAACAGCAGGGATAAATGTTTCCCATTCATAGCCTTTGCCCCATATTAGCCCGGTAACTGTTATTTCTAAATCAGCTTTTAAAGAAAGTAAATACTCCATCATATCTGCTGATTGATTACCGTTTTGATTAACGGTATGAAATATGGGGGTTTGGACTCCAAATCCAAATTCATCAATACCAGCAGTTGCATTAATAGCTGCACCAAACTTAACCAGCAGTTTTGCACATTGCAAATGATTAAACTCTGCACAAATATGCAGCAGCGTTACTTTGTGCAGCGGTGTATAAGCACAGCGTAAAGAATATGTTTTGGAAACAATTGATTTATCAATGTTGATTTGCTCCATTAATAGTTCAGCATCATCCATCAATACTGCCAGCAATGCTTTATCAGCAAACTGTAATCCATGGCTGGTAAAAATTTTTACACATTCTTTAAAATCAGGAGAACGGGTGTATTCGCTGGTTAATTCATAAATAAGCGGAATGCCGTTATATAAATCATTGGGGTTTACACCATTTGCAAAGCAATTAGTAATGCCTGCAGCATTGTGTAATTCAATATGAACAATTATTTCATCTAAATAATTCATTTTGCTATAATAAAAATAGTGTTGCTTTTTAGTTCTGCCACCAAATTATCTTTATCTGTTCATGTTTTTTTCATACACTTCAATCCATTTTTCCACGGTTATTTTACTGCACAGTTCTCCAATTAACTTGTAAGGGATATTCTCCGGTTTTTTAAAACGCATACAGCTTTTACCCATATCCAGTTTTCCCAAACCGGTTTTTGCATATTCATCTGTAAACCATTTTAGCAATTTAGGGTCGGCATAAATACCCATGTGATAAAAGTTAATGCTGTTTTTTTGCGAAGCCATGCCTGCAAAGGGCAGCGGATCTTTTGGGTTGCAATGATAGCCTGCCGGATAAATGGAATGTGGTACACAATAACCCATCATACCATAACCCATAACTTCTTTAAAGCCTTTGGGTAAATTTTTTTTAATTACATCACGCAGTTTTTTCATTGCTGCCTGCCTGTCTGCAGGAATTTCTTTTAAGTACAGTTCTACAGTTGTTGCTTTTGATTGCATGGTGAAAATTTAGAAATTCAAAATACGAAAAAATTCGGGCCATGGTCCCATCTCTTCTTTATACTGTTTTGCCATTACCCTTGTTATTTGTGCAATATGCGTAAGGTCGTGTACTACCCAGGTAGATAATAAATGCCGCAGCGTTACATCTCCCAATACCGGGTGCATCCCTTTTTTATCCAAATCGGTTTCAGTTAACTGTAAAGATTTAAACCAAATTATATTCTCTTTTCGTATGGCTGCAAATTCAGTTAACAGTTGTTGTAAAGATTTGTTTTTACTTTCTTCGTACATGGCAACACGGTTCCAGCGTTCAAAGGTTTTTGTGTTACCAAATTCAAGAATCATTTTTGCCCTTGCCGTCCAGTCAGTTTTTTCGCCGTGTATTAAATGGCCAACAACATCGTAAGGCGAAAATGTTTCGGGGCCTTCGTTATTCATTACCCAATCATCGGTTAAGCCTGCAAGCAATGCGGTAAGTACAGCGGGTGTACGTTCTAAAATTTCTATAGCCTGTTCTTTACTGTATTTCATTTTGCAATTGCTTTTTAAAATAAAAATTTTGTCGTTTTTTACTTTCGTCATTACCATCATCTATATAAGCATGTAACGAATCGGCAGTTACCAGTTTATAAACAATACGCTTAGGGAAATCGTGTGCCTGATTTTCAAAAACAAAAATATTATTTTCGGCTTTGGTCATTTTAAAAGCAATGGGTTGTTTGTTATTTTGTTCTTCTACAGTAGAGGTATAAAAAATTCCACCGGCAGTATTTGTTAAGGCTACTCTTTCGTTAATAATGGTATCAGCACCTTTTAATGTGTAGCCTTTGTTTTGCAGATAATTTTTATCCACTTTTTTCCATTCTTCATAAACAGCGCCCCGTTTAGTTGTCATCTTCCATGTACCCTGTAAACCATATAATTTTTTAAATACTTTTTTATTATCTGCACCCAAAAAAGCAGATAAACTAAAAATGATAACAATGGCCAATAGCAGCTTATTCATTTTTTTTTATTTTTTCCTGCCTTTGCCTTCAAGGCACTGCGGGCAATTTTATTATACTCCAACGCCAGCTGAAGCCAGTAGTCTAATTTCTTTTTTGTATTTAATGCTGCTATATCCACAAATACATAACCCTTCATTATTTTTCCTGTAAAGTCCATTGGCATGCAGCCTTCTTTTTCCATTACTTCATCATACTTTACAGGGTCAAGCCTTACCATCAATCTTTCTTTTTCTACTCCCACACACATTTTGCTGTTTACCATAAAACATAAACCGCCAAACATTTTTTTCTCTTCGGTTATGTTATGCGTTAAGCAAATAATTTCTCTTACCCGGTCTGCTAATTTTTCGTTGTAAGCCATGGTTAAGCATTTAATACATTTTGTAATGCTGTATTTTTATTGCGTAAATCAATGCCGCCTTCTAATAAAGATTTTAAGTTAGCTAAATAAAACGTCCACCCGGTTTTACAACCCAGGTGATAATATTGCCTTCCCTGTTCATCATCAGGAATATTTTCCTGCAGCAGTTCAACAATATTTTCTGTTCCCTCTTTTTTTATTGTAACGGAACAGGTGCCCGCTTTACCAAAACTGAATTTTAAAAAATCTTTTCCATTGCATTGCATTATATCGCCGTACTCCACTGTATCATCTGTCCAGCCATGCCACAGCCATTTATATTTATCGCCTTTTTGCACCAGTTCATCATTTTCTCTTACACTATTATCATGCTTTTTGTATTCGCTCAGGCGTAAAAACCAATACTCCATACCTTGCCTTGTTGCCCAGCACCAGTACAATTTTTCGGCAGTGGCATTTACATTTATCCTTACAATAAAATTGCTCCAGTTATAACTACTCATAATAGTTTGTTTTAACTTTTATAATTATTGTTTGCTCTCCATAGCAAAAGCTTTATTAAAATTTTCTTCGTCAGCATCTTTACCCGTATCAGCATCTACCAGTATTTTCCAGGTGCTGTTTTCTTTTTGCAGCACTACAAAAAATCTTCCGTAATAAATTATTGGCGCTTTTGCCTGCTGCATTACAGTGCCTTTATAATAACCGCTTTCCCATGCCTGTGTTCCATTACTTATGCGTTTATCAAAACGCAATTCGAATAAACGATCGGCATTTTTTTTCGTTTTTACAGCGTTGGTATCTGCAACCGGAAAATAGTTTTCATAATTCTTTATACTATTACCGTCTATCTCTACCCTTGCTATTTTTTTACTGTGCACACTGCTGAAGCCTGCAGTATTATTTGAAATAAAGTGTTTGATGAAAGGTTTCCAGACCTGTTCATTAATTTCTTTTACCCATTTCAAACTGTCGGACTGGGCACTGGCATTTAAAAAAAATAAAACGGCAACGGTTAGGAGCTGAATCTTTTTCATTTTAAATATTTTTCCGGAACATTATGCAAAGCAATGCGGTTACCTTCTGTATCTATAAAAACTCCCATGTCGCCATAGTCCGGGCTTATTTCCATCCTTGGTACAATAACTTTACCTCCTGCCGCTTCTACTTTATCCAGCACAATGCGTAAATCGGGGTTGCCGTTTAAATAGATTAATGGCCCGTCGGTTGCAGAAGGTTTATGAAAACCGCCGGTATCCACAATGGCGCCACCAACTCCTTTCATTGGGTCATCCAATGGAAACATCCGCATTTTCATATTCGGCATATCAATAGCCGTCATTGTAAAACCAAAAATAGTTTCGTAAAACTTTTGTGCCCTGCTAATGTCTGTTGCCGGTATTTCAAACCAGCTGATTGCGTTATCCATTTTTTTATTTTTAAGTGATGATGAATTTTATTCGGGCATATTTTGTTTTTGCCATTCTGTAAATACATTAATTAAACTGTCGCTTAATGCTGGCTTTTTATTTTTCCATGGCATAAACTTATCATCGGTGTGGGGCAATTTTATCCGGTTAATAATTTCAGCAATATTTGTTTTTACATCAGCATATGTATTTAATGCCTGCTTTCTTCCATCAGGAGGAAAATGGCAGGGTGTGCATCTTGCCTGCATAACAGGCAATACATCTTTTCCAAACGAAACCTCAGGTGTTTTTACTGCTGTGGTTTTTTTACTGCTGCCGCAATTTTGCAAAATCATCAGGCAGCAAAAGCCTGCTGTAATTAAAATTATTTTTTTCATAATTATTGTTTTTAAAATGAAACATAATTTTTACTGGCTTACATAAAGTTTACTGTTGCAGCTGTCCTTTTTTACTTTATTCTGCCATTCGCTCATGCCAAATTCCATATTGCTTACTTTGATAAAACCTTTTTGCATTAAAATATAACTTGCCATGGGGCTTCGGTGGCTATGACTGCAATACACAATTATTTGTTTACTTTTATAATTGTTTAATTCTGCGGCTCTTTTTTCTAATTCCTGTACAGGGATATTTACAGCTCCGGCAAGTTTACCAAATTTATCTGTAGCTGTACCATTAAATTCTTCGGATGTACGAACATCTAACAATACAATATTTTCTCTGCCAATACCTGCAATAAAATTACAAAGGGCTGCAGGATTTATATTTTTAATATCCACTGTTTTTTTATCAACCAAATCCATCATACAACTATTACACCTGCCCGGTGCTTTATACATTGCCGTATCACAGTTTCTGCCGCAAGGCATACATACATATCTCACTTCAGGTAATGCAATTTGTTTTACATTACTGTTTGCATTACTGCAAGCTGCAATAATAAAAACCTGGCTTATCAAAACCAGCACTGTACCCGATAAATTTTTCATTTTTATTGATTGATATCTTTCCCTTCTTTCAATTTTACAATATTTCCTTCTACTTGTTTTTTAGCTGCATCGCTTGGTGCCTGTGCCATTGCTTTTTCTGCATGTTTCAAAGCATTTTTAAAATCGGCTTTGGCCGAATAGCCACTCATTAAACCATTGTTTACACCAAACATATCGCCATATCTTTTTTTAGAAGCTAAAAATATTTCCATTGCTTTGTCGGCTCTTTTTTGTGTAATTAACTGGCGGCCATAAGCCGTGTATTGATTGGCTGTTGCAATCAGTAATGCTTCATTCATAGTAGAATCTGCTTCGGGCAAACGATTTAATTTTTCATATGCCGTTGCAAGATTACGAAGTGTGATAAAAGTTTTTTGTCCGCCAATACCATCAATGGCTTTTTTGCTCCATACCAATGCTTCTTCTAAATTAATATTTTTTGTAAAGCAGTATTGCGTTGCTGATAAAATAAGTGCTGGTGTAAAACCTTTGCGGCTGGTTAATTCGTCACGTAATTTTGCCAATACTATATTATCTACATCAACCTCTACCTTAAATGGTACCAAAAGCTTTTCCCACTGCATGGAAATTACACAATACTTTTCTTTATGTTCTATAAACTCATACTTTAAATACTCCACGCTTTTATCTAAAGCAACAGGTTTTACATTTACCCGTAAAGCATCATACTTTTCTTCGTAATAAAAACTTCCCCAGGCTTCTGTTTGAGTATTAAAAATCAGGGTGGCATTATCGGCACCCATTGCCATGTGTAAACTATATGTTCCAGCTTTTAACTGCTGGCCTTCTATTTTTACATCATGCTCAAAAGTTATAACAGTGTTTTCGTTTGCTCCTGCACGCCATGGCGAAGTATTTTTGTTGGTGATAAAACTTGGTGTGGTAAAACCATTAGTAACCAGGTTTCCATCGCCCCAAATCTTTCCTTCTCTTTTATTTACATCGGGCCGGCTGTATTTAATAGTAATAGATGTAATACCCACCTCTTCGCTAATGGTAGCACGGGGATTATTAGCACCAGGGGGCATATCTAATTGTGCAAAAGAATGGGCGGCAATAAAAATTATTGCAATAAGCAGGTGTAGTTTTTTCATTTTATTTTGTTTTAAACAGGTAAATTTTTATTTATTTAAGTTTGATACAAATATTTCTTAGCATAGAATTTTACAATATTATCTACCCTTTCTCTTTTCTTCTGTATTCCAAATCGTATTCAGTACTCCAGCTTACACCGTTATCTTTACTTATTTCTCCATGCTGCCTTAATTTATTGTGGCTTAAATTTGTAAAAGTCATTTTACGAATAGCCATAGTGTCTTTGCTGAAATTAAATGGTGTAGAAGAGTAAATGATCTGGTTGTTCTCAAATTTTCCCTGCAGGTATTCGTTGGTGCCACCTGCATTATCAACCCAGGTTTGCTGCCATTGTTTAGTAGCGGCATTGTAAGTGTTAAAACTTTTTCCTGCATAGCGCAAGCCACTTTGTACTGATGCACTAGTCCATTCTTCTAAAATAATACAGCTGTCGAGTATCACACTTATCTTGCTGTCGCCCGCTTTTTTTCCGTTTATGCCAAATGCTTCCCACTCACCAATCCAAAAATCAAACTGCCGGTAAACAACATTACTGCACGGAAGTTTTTGTGCCTGTAAAATATTGGCATAGCAGGCAACAGCAATGAGCAGTATAAATTTTTTCATACAGTTATTTTTTTATACAGGACAATTATATAACACCAAATGTTTCTTTACTTATCCGCCAATGCTTCCGTTTATCCATTACTTATTTAGTGACTGCATTCAGCATTTTTTCATACATCTCGTCATTGGCTTCCCACAATTCCACTCGGTTACCTTCGCCATCAAGTATATGTACAAACTTTCCGTATTCGTAAATTTCCATCTGGTCAACAATGGTTACGCCTTCTTCTTTTAATATTTTAATCAGCGCTTCCAAATCATCTACCCGGTAATTTATCATGTACTGCTGGCTGGCATCGCCAAAATAATCCGTCTCTTTTTCAAAAGGGCTCCATGCCGAAAAGCCTTTCTTTTCTTTTTCATCGCTGTGCCGCCATTCAAAACTGGTTCCAAATTTATCCATTACCAAACCCAAATGTTTGGCATACCATTCTCTTTGAGCATCAGGATTTGTACATTTAAAAAACACACCGCCAACAGAAGTAACTCTTTTCATATTTTATTTTTCAAATTAGGCAACTTATCCCGTGTTTGCAATAATAATTTTATAAGCGGCGATTCAGCCTTTTATTTTTTCCATAAAAATTTATTTTACTGCTGTTTACATTTTATTAACAAGATACTTGTGTAATCCGGTTGGCAAATTCATCTTATCAGCAAATTCAACTGTTATGTTTTTATCAACCCGGCTTAAGGATGCCCGTTATTTTCAAATATTATTTCAAACTGTTTTTTTAAGTTATGGCATTTTTTATTTACACTGGAATAACGAGAGCTGGTTATATGCCACGTATTTTATTACAAGCCTTATTACACAATTGATTGCTGAGTTTTTTTTGGGAAGAAAAAATACACCTTTTCTGCAAAGATTTAAAAATGGTATTCCCTCTGTTTTAATATCATCTTTTGGCTTAAGCCTGTTATTAAAAACTAATTTTTTGTGGGTAGCAATATTTGCTTCAGTTGTATCTATTCTTTCAAAATATATTATACGCATTAAGGGTAAACATATTTTTAATCCATCGGCACTGGGTATTATTGCTGCAATTTTTTTAACCGGTAAAGCATGGATAAGCCCCGGCCAATGGGGAAGCGGAATAGTTTTACTTTTTGGGGTTTGCTGCTTTGGGTTTATTGTAGTTAGTAAAGTACAAAAGCTGGATGTTACACTTGCTTTTCTTATAACATTTGCAGGATTAATTTTTATCAGGCAAATAATTTATCTCGGCTGGCCGATAGATCATTTTATTCAATCCATAAGTACAGGGAGTTTATTGTTGTTTTCTTTTTTTATGATCACCGATCCTAAAACAACACCTGATCATTCCATTGCAAGAATTGTTTGGTGCATGGCCATTGCAGCGGTTGCTTTTTATTTAACCACATTTAAGTTTATGAATGGTGCACCTGTATTGGTGCTGGTGCTGGCTCAACCGTTAGTGCCTGTAATTGACCGGTTATTTAAAGCAAAAAAGTTTGAGTGGGTCACCACCACAAAATATACTTCCCAGGAAAATGATTTTTTAAATATCATTTATTCTAAATCAATCATGTAATTAATCAACGCTAAAAAAATAAATTATGAAACGTAAACTATTGATTATTGGTGCAGCCTTTGTTGCAGCGCCGCTTATAATGTCTTTCTGCGGTTTTTATGTAAGCAAGGCAGATGGCACATTAAAAAATAAAACATCGCAGGTAATTTTAGTACGTGATGGTAATAAAACGGTTATTACCATGTACAACGATTTTAAAGGCGACACAAAAGATTTTGCCATGGTGGTGCCTGTGCCGGTAGTGTTGAGGAAAGATGATATTAAAGTGGTGGACCAAAGTATTTTTCAAAAACTTAATGATTACAGTGCACCAAGGCTTGTGGAGTATTGGGATGAGAACCCATGCAATAATTATGATAAAGAAGATAATGTGCAGAGAAAATCAATGACTGCAAGTACACAGGAGGTTAAAGCAGAGGCAATAAGAGGAAAAGTGGCTGGCGTAAAAATTGAAGCCCAATATTTAGTTGGCGAATACGATATTTTAATTTTATCTGCCAAAGAAAGTGGCGATCTGAAAAAATGGCTGAACGAAAATGGTTATAAAATTCCTGCGAATGCAGAAGAAGTATTAGAACCATATATAAAAAGCAACCTTAAATTTTTTGTGGTTAAAGTAAATGAAAAAGAAAAGAAAAAATTAAACAGTAATTTTCTCCGCCCTATTCAAATAAATTTTAACTCGCCAAAATTTATGCTGCCCATTCGTTTAGGAATGGCCAATGCCGATGGCGACCAGGATTTAATTGTGTATGCCTTTACCCGTAAAGGAAGAATAGAATGCACCAATTACCGCAACACCAATATTACCACCGATAAAAATGTACCGTTGTTTGTACAAAAAAACTTTGGTGCTTTTTATGGTAATCTTTTCACCCATCAATGGAATAACGAAGATAAGAGTGTAGCTTTTTTAGAATATGCCTGGAATGTTACACCCATTAACCAAATGAAATGCGACCCCTGCGTAGGCAACCCGCCAACCGAACAAGATTTAGTGCAGAGCGGCGTTTGGTGGCTTGGCGGCAAAGACTGGAGCGATTACAGCGATGTGGACAATGAAGAAACTGATAATGGCAGTAAAAATGTACACTTTACCCGGATGCATTTTCGGTACAACAGAAAATCGTTTGCACAGGATTTAATGTTTCAGGTTACTCCAAACACACAAAACTTTCAGGCAAGATATATTATTACACATCCTGCTACAGGCAATTTTAATTGCGATGCCGGTAAAAAATATTTACAGGATTTAAAGCAAAGAAGAAAAAAAGAATTGATACAGCTTACTGCATTAACCGGTACTAATATTAATAACTGGCAGGATGATGCTGCGGCAGTAAATGATGAGGAAGATGTGGCTGAAGTGCAATACCAAACATTATTGCCAGAGGTAAAAAATGATATGGACAAAGAAAAAAGTTTACCCGGTGCAATGATTTTATTAAGTGCTGTATTATTGGGCGGTGCAGGATTTATGAGGTGGAAAGGATTTGTGTAACCCCTATCCCCTAAAGGGGTAAAATAGTTGGATATACAGGTTTTGGTTTTAAGCATTTCCGTTTTTACGGAAGTGCTTTTTTTATTTTTTTTGTTAGAAGAAAAAATTGGGGGTATTTCAAATTGCCCTAAAGCATCGGGCCAGACAGCAAATTTTAACGCTGAGAAAATGAGAAAAGGAGTTATCGCAGAGATTCTCAGCGTAAACTCTGATATCTCAGAATCTCTGCGTTGAAAAAAATATTGCGACAATTTTGAAATGCACTCGAAAAATTTGAATGATTCACATGGTTCTTATAATATTGCATCTGTACAATTACACTTACCAATGGAAAGGGCATTGATTGAAGAAAAGCGTTTTGAAGAAATAAATTTTTCAGCAACTGCATTTGCAGAAGGCGATTATGAAAACTGTGCATTTATAAACTGTAATTTTTCAAACTGTAATTTATCCGGCACCAATTTTTGGGAATGTACATTTACCGATTGCAATATGAGTATGGCAAAACTCACAAAAACTGCTTTCAGGGATGGTGTATTTACAGGCTGTAAATTATTAGGCCTGCATTTTGAACATTCTAACGATTTTTTATTTGCAGCCAGCTTCGATAATTGCATTTTAAACTTATCGTCTTTTTACAAACTGAAAATTAAAAAAACCTGCTTCAAAAATTCAACACTGCATGAAGTGGATTTTTCAGCAACAGATTTATCGGCAGCGCTTTTTGCTAACTGCGATTTAAGCGGTGCAATATTTGATAATACCATTTTAGAAAAAGCAGATTTTCGTACCGCATACAATTACTCCATTAACCCCGAAATAAATAAAATAAAAAAAGCAAAGTTTTCTGTTGCAGGCATTGCAGGGCTTTTAGATAAATATGATATTGTTATTGAATAAATACCTTTTAATATAGGGTGCATTCCAAATTGTTGTTAAAGCATCAGGCCATGCAGCAAATTTTAACGCAAAGAAAATGAGAAAAGGAGTTATCGCAGAGCTTCTCAGCGTAAACTCTGCCATCTCATTTTCTCTGCGTTGAAAAAAATATTGCGACAATTTGAAATGCCCCATTGATAAAACAGTTGTACTGCTTTTAAATAAAACGGTGTAATTTGCAAATACAAAAATTAGTTACAATGTTAAAAATATACGCCGTTGCCTTTATTACAGTTGTTGCATTTTTTTCCTGCGATAATGGAAAAGACAAAGTGGTAATAGATCAATCTTTAGTAATGCCGGCATCTGAAAATAAAACCACAACGGCTGTGCCTGCAGATGCAGCATTGCAAAATACAATTAATGCTCAACAGGTTGCTGCTGCTCCAAATACAGCAATATTACCTGCCACTAATAATATAAATCTTACTACACAAAGTAGAACTACGGCACAACCTCCAGTAACTGTAACTACACCAACTGCTCAACAAATTGTTGCTCCCGGCATGAATCCTGCACACGGGCAACCCGGCCACCGCTGCGATATTAGTGTTGGCGCACCTTTAAACAGTAAGCCTGCAGCACAAAATAATGTACCGGCCACCGTTAGTACAGCTCCGGCACAGGCTCCGGTAAATGTAAGTACACCAACTGCTCAACAAACTGTTGCTCCGGGTATGAACCCAGCACATGGCCAACCAGGCCACCGCTGCGATATTTCAGTTGGTGCGCCACTTAACAGCAAGCCTGTTGCTGCTGCCCCACAGGTAACAACAACACCTGTTAATTTTACACCAGCAAAAACCGACAGCAGTAAAAATTAAAATGCAGTTACTAAAAGTTTAGCTGCAATTATTAATTTGTAGTTTTGATTTAAAAAAATGAGCAAGTATAATACATTCCTCACTTTATTTATTGTTGCAGTTATTGCAGGAATTTTTTTTATGGGGTTTTACATAAAAGGGATTTTTACGTTTGTTGCACATGTGCACCAAAACCCCAACCCCAATCCTTTTGAAATGTTAAGCACCATATTTAGCGGGCCGGTTATTATTTCTTTGGCTGTAGCATTACTCAGCAGTTTAGCCAGCCGCATAGCCGGAATTGTATTGGTTGTAAAAAGTAAAACTGTTTCCGATGGCGAAAAAGCCATTTGGATAATTGGTTTTGTACTGATGAGTTTTATTACTTCTATTGTTTTTTTAATTATGGCAAAGGGTAAAAAATTTGTGGAGTAATTTTTTAGCCGACTTAAATGCTTCGGCTGCAGCAGCATTAACTGTAATGCTTGCCGTATAATCTTACTTTTTTATTGTTGTTGTTATTTCATTAATTCTTCTTTTTCAAAAAACTTGTACAGTAATATCAATGGTTTGATGTAAGTTTCTTTTCATTCTCCGTTTGCGGCTTGTCTTTTCCGTTAGGTTTTCCTTTGCCTGCAGTAATAAGGCTGCGTAAACTGTTTTGTATATAATTTGTCCATGAATCCCTGCAGATGTCGTAACATTCATATTCAGCAACCAGGCCCAGGTGAGTAAAATGCATTTGTGTTTTGCCTTCTTTTTCTTCAATTTCAAAAATAATTTTTGTGCCTGTCCATTCGCTTTTGTCTTTCGTGAATTTAAAATAATTGTCCTTCACTAACCAAACCACTTTTTTGTTTGGAATGAACTCTGTTATTTTCATTTTGCTTCGATGCACATCTTCATAGTGATAGTTAAACTCAGCATTGAGTTTGTCAGTGCTGCCTTCAATTTGTTCACTCCACCATCCACGAACATTATTGATGGCATTGAATACTTTTTCCGGTGCTTGATCTACCAGTATAGTTGTGGTAAAATCTGGTGCAGTTTTTTTCATAATTTTTATTTTTTTATTTAAATTGATGATTACTTTATTTAATAAGCACAAATTGCCCATGGTGGTATGCCAGGTGGCTTGTTCTGGTAATGATGATGTTTAGTTTATTGCGATGTGGTTCTTTAGCAAAATCTTCGGCAGAAACTGCTGTATGTTTTTGAAACCATTCTTCAGGCTGCAGGCTGTCAAATTTTTGTTTTAATATTTCATTCTGTTTGCTCCAGCATGCTCTTAATGCTGCCGCCGAAGGAATATCGTTCACCGTTTTATCCGGCGATTTAATAAAAGGCTCATTTAACTCCGGGTAAAGTTTATCTCCCAATCCCAATAATACCAGCATATCATCATGCACTGCTATCATGTGTCCTAACAAATATATTCCCCTGTTTTTACCGGGTGCAATTTCGTGTTGCAACTGCTCATCGGTAAGTGCGTTAAGGGAGGCATCAAAATTTTTTAGCAGCGCATACCATCTGTCAAATATCATTTTAAGTGTTGTTGCTGTTGTGTTCATTTTATTTGTTTTAAGTGAAATGTTTTTTTCAGATACAAATGTATTGTCTTAAACAGAAACAAAAGGGGTGTAAAATAGACTTTGTAGTGGGTTGATTTGGACAAAGCGAATTTGTAGCTTTGTAAAAAATTATTTATGAAACATCTTACCATAATAGTTCCTGAGGGAGAGAATAATTTAAGCAGCATTGTAGGTGCTTATAAAATATTTACAAGGGCCAATGCTTACTTTAAAGAAATGCGTAAAAAAGAATTATTTAAAATTGAATTGGCGGGCATTTCAAAACATGTGGAATTTTATGAAGGCTTGTTTACCGTAAAGCCACACACCAATATTGCTGCCCTAAAAAAAACTGATCTCATTATTATTCCATCATTAAATCATAATTATCAAAAAGCGGTAAAGGAAAACCAATTGCTTATCGACTGGATTGAACAACAATATAAACACGGTGCCCAAATAGCAAGCATTTGTACCGGTGCATTTATGCTGGCATCATCGGGTTTGCTCGATGGAAAAAGTTGCTCAACACATTGGGCGGCTGCAGATAATTTTAGAACCATGTTTCCCAAAGTAAATTTACAAACTGATAAATTAATTACAGATGAAAATGGAATTTATACCAATGGTGGTGCTTATTCTTTTTTAAACCTGATGATCTATTTGGTAGAAAAATATTACGACAGGCAAACAGCTATTTTTTGTTCCAAAGTATTTCAGATTGAAATGGACAGGAACAGCCAATCGGCATTTACCATATTTACAGGGCAAAAACTGCACGGCGATGAAATGGTAAAAAAAGCACAGGCTTATATTGAAAGTAAACTGGATGAAAAAATATCTGTAGATCATTTGTCTTCCAAATTTGCTGTGGGCAGGCGAAACTTTGACCGAAGATTTATAAAAGCTACCGGCAATACGCCTGTTGAATATTCGCAACGGGTAAAAATTGAATCGGCAAAAAAAGTATTTGAAAACAGCCGCAAAACAGTTAACGAAGTAATGTACGAAGTGGGTTATTCGGATATAAAAGCTTTTCGTGAAGTGTTTAGAAAAATTACTGGCATGTCGCCGTTGGAATATAGAGGGAAGTATAATAAGGAGGCGGTGGTTTAAAACGGTGGTGGAGAAAGAAGGGTGGTTTATAAAAGAAGAAAAATTTGATCGATAAATAGTATTTTTTTTGCTTCGCTGGCACAGTTTATCACAAAAGCATTCGAACATTCTTGTATAAGTAACTTTCATTGAAAGGAGATTGAAACGATGTTAGGCAAAGCTATTATACTCTTCAATAAGTTTATCAAAGCTGATATTTTGTGTTTGCAAGTTTCCGGGTGCACCAATTTTACTCATATAATTCCATTTAGCTTTTTTATCAATTATAAGCGGATTAATAGGCTCACTTAATGGATAAACTTGTCTGCTAAATAGTTTAAGGAATTTTTCTTCATAAATTTCAAAGTCGAGGCACGGAAATTTCATTTTAAGGTTGTAGTCATAGTCCCACAGGTAAAGAACCTTGTCGGTGTCATATTCAATGATGAATAATTCACCTTCGTCCTCAAACTCTTTAGATACTGCTATTCTTTTTGCATTTATAATGCAAGTCTCTACTGTCCCAATCGCTATAAAGCTGTTAAGCTCATTTGCAAATATTTTAAAATTTTTTCTGCTTTTATAAATTTCATAGGGCATAAAAATAATAAAGCTATAAGCAAATATAACAATTGTCCCCAGTGGAAGAACCCAAAAGCTTTCTTTGTTAATATTCGCTAAGTATGTGAAGCTGATTGCCAAAAGACCTGCAATGAAAAAGTGATAATACTTTATTTTGCTTCCACTTTCTTTATCCTTCTTTTTTTTCAGAGTCTTTAAAAGTCGCTGTTCGTGAGGGTATAATTGTCTTGTCTTAAATGAAATATCCATATTAGCAGAATATAGTTATAATTGAGCTATGACATAAATATAGTTTTGCTGAAATACAAAAAAATTATTTTATAATTTTAAAGAAACTCAAAATAGTTCTCGTCATTACTGAATCTCTTGTTGTGTAATTTGTTTTAGATAAATGAAAATTTACAAAAATATCTTTATCGAACATGTACAGACTTTATCTCAGCAGTTTACAAACTACCTTATGTTAAAATAAAAGCTCAACTGTGAAATCCTGCCTAAACAGAAAATTATACCCATGGCATCAAGTCCAATTTTTAAGTTTGTTAAAAGCATCAATTAATCTTTCGCAGTCAAAACCAATTAAAGGACTAGTCTTTACCCAATATTGCTTTCTTCTTGCTTCTAAATTTTGTAAAGAATTATCATCGTCGATAATTAAAAAATTTTTGACTGGCTCATGATCTAAAAAAGCATTTATTTCAGCAAGCCTTTCTTTACCTCCAGTACCTTGCGGAATAAAGCCTTCAAGCTTTTTTACAACTTTTCTATTTTTAAATATTTCATTGAATTCGCTTAATGTTTTATTATTCCTTCTAGATGATGTTAACCATATTTCTGCTGTGACATTTTTAATTAGTGTATTAAAATTTTCTAGCAATTTCTCATTAAAATCTGAATAACCATCTATATGAATTAAATCTTGTTTCCAAGAAGGCGTAATTATTAATACTCCATCGAGGTCTAATAAAATTACGCTTTTCATAAAAATAATTTGTTTTGCAAATAAATTTCCCCCTCAATTATTTTCATCATAAATATCTACGCTGCAATAAAAGTTCCCCATGATATGCCGTTGAAAGGATTGATTCTTCATTCTTTTTACTTAAAAGAAAGAATAACAGAACAAGTTCGCAACGATGATGCCATGAAAATAAAAAGCTGGTATAAAAAAATAATTCCTCCTCAAACGTAAAACCCAATTACAAATTCCCAATTACAAATCCCTATTTCACCTCCTCCACCCATTTATCCCTGTCATCCGGGCTAAATTTCCAGGGGGCAAAATTGTTTTCTATGCTGTTGTACATGGCGTTCCATTCCTGCGGTGCATTGCTGTCTTCCATAATAAGGGAGCGGCGCAGTTCTATAATAATATCTAAAGGAGAGATAGAGACAGGGCATTCTTCCACACAGGCATTGCAGGTGGTGCAGGCACGCAATTCTTCGGTGGTAATATAATCGTTAAGCAATTGTTTGCCGTCGGGTTTAAATTCACCATTGGTGTTTATATTTTTTCCAACTTCGTGTAACCTGTCACGGGTGTCCATCATTATTTTGCGTGGGCTCAGCAGTTTGCCGGTAAGGTTGGCGGGGCAGGCGGCACTGCAGCGGCCGCATTCGGTACAGCTGTAGGCATCTAATAAACTTTTCCAGCTTAAATCAAAAATATCTTTGGCGCCAAATTTTTGCGGTGGTGCATCGCCGGCGGGGGCAAGCTCCGGCTGCATCATGTACTTTACTTCGTTTTGTACATTTTGCATGTTATCTATTTTGCCCTGCACCTCCAGCTTTGCATACCAGGCATTGGGGAAGGCGAGCATAATATGCAGGTGTTTGCTGTAAGGCAAATAATTTAAAAAAGCTAAAATGCCAATAATATGCAGCCACCAGCAACTGCGTTCAAAAATAATTAAACTGCTTTCGCTCATACCACTGAATATTGGCGCTATCATTCCCGAAAAAATAAAATTGCCGGTATTGTGATAATGTTCGCTGCCTTGTATTTGTAAAGCCCTGTCGGTACTGTTCATAGTAAGAAACAGTGTCATTAAAATAATTTCGGTTATTAAAATATAGTTGGCATCGCTCCTTGGCCAGCCATTTAAATCTTTACTTATAAAACGTTTTAGTTTAATGATATTTCTTCTTACTAAAAAAATAACACATACCGCAATTACACCAACGGCCAGTATTTCAAAAAAGTTTATTAAGAAAGTATAAAAGCTACCGAGAAAAGGAAAGAATAAACGGTGAGTACCGAGTATGCCGTCTAAAATAATTTCCAATACTTCGGCATTAATAATGATGAAGCCTGCATAAATAACAAAATGCATTACCGCTACCAGCGGGTTACGAAACATTTTTTTTTGGCCGAAAGCAAGCAGCAATAAATTTTTCCAGCGCAGGGGTTTGTTATCGGTAAGGTCTTCCTCTTTACCCAATAAAATATTGCGGCGTATCTGCATTATGTTTTTTGCAAAAAGCCAAACAGCAAAACCTAAGCTGGCAATAAAAAGTATTTGTAAAACGATAGCCATAAGCAATGATTATACACAAAGTAAACGAATTACACGAATTGCACGAATTATTTGCGTCTGAAAGTTCGTGCAATTCGTGTAATTTTATTTTAATTGTTGAACAGGATGTGATTTTTATTTTTAATTAGTGTATAATGGATAACAAAAAATATATTTTAACCGCTGCCGTTGCCGAAAAAAAACTGCGGCGCATGGCGTTGGAAATTGCAGAACGCAATTATAACGAACCGCAACTTATTTTAATTGGTATTAAAGAACAGGGCAGTGTTATTGCAAAAAAGATTAGCGGTTACCTTAAAGCAAATTTTAAAGGCGAAGTAATTGTAATTGAACTGGGCATTGATAAAAAGAAACCTGCTGCCGTTACGTTAAGCACTGCAATGGATTTCAATGATAAGGCCATAATATTAATTGATGATGTGGCCAACAGTGGCCGTACCATGCTGTATGCTTTAAAACCTTTGCTGGAGCAGTGTCCTAAAAAAATACAAACGCTGGCGCTGGTGGAGCGTACGCACAAAACTTTTCCGGTTAGTGTAGATTATGTGGGCTTTTCTGTTTCTACTACTTTAGATGAACATATTTATGTGGAAGAAAAAGATGGAGAAATTTTAGGTGCATGGATAGAAACGCATTGAAATACGTTTGTAATTACACCTCAATTCAATAAAAAAATTAGCCTCATCATTCACTCTTCCAGGTATTGTTTGCAAAATTCATATCCGGAAAAACTTTGGCTTCATCAATTGTTACGTCCATTAATTCTTCGGTAGTAGGTAATTTAACTTTAAACACAGCGGTGTTGTTCCAAATTTCAACAGGCAATTTCAACGTTCCTTTTACACCGCTTTTGGTTTGGTAACTTATATTTACAGGCATAGCCATTTCGTCTAAATTAGCAATGGTAACAATGGCACCATTGGCCGCAATGTCTTTATCGTATTTTACCGAAACAATAGCCTGATCGAGCCGGTAGTTTTCTAAAAACCATTCTTTCCAAAACCAGCTTAAATCTTCTCCTGCTGCATTTTCCATTGTTCTAAAAAAATCCCATGGCGTGGGGTGTTTAAATGCCCAGCGGTTAATGTACGTTCTAAAAGCATAATCAAAACGGTCGGCGCCCAGTATTTCGTTACGCAATAACTCCAACCCGTAGCCGGGTTTAAAATATAATGCAATACCAATATTAGCTTCCTTCATGGCATCGGGTGTTAACAGTACAGGTTCGGTTTTTTCGCCAAACATATAAGCGGCCATGCCATCCATTTTCGCAGGTGGGTTTTTATATTCGCCACTATTAAAATCATCATCTGCCAGCGAATTAATGAATGTGTTAAACCCTTCGTCCATCCAGCCATACCTTCTTTCGTTGCTGCCTACAATCATAGGAAACCAGGTGTGCCCAAACTCATGATCGGTAACACCAAACAAACCTTCGGTAGTTGCCGTGCTGCCGCAAAAAACAATACCGGGATATTCCATACCGCCAACATTACTGGCAACATTTGTTGCAACCGGGTAGGGATATTCGTACCAGCGCTTACTGTAATTTTCAATACTGCCTTTTATATATTCTGTCGATCTGCCCCATGCTTTTGTACCATTACTCTCGGCGGGGTACACACTCATAGCCAAACATGGTTCGCCACTGGGTAAATTTATTTTAGCCGCATCCCATATAAAACTTTTGCTGCTTGCCCAGGCCACATCACGTGCATTGTTTATTTTAAAACGCCAGGTAAGTGTAGCCCCTGCCGGCCTTGATGCAGGGTCGGTAACTTCTGCTTCGGTGCGTATCATTACGGTTTTGTCGCTTTGTTTTGCCTGCGCCATACGGCTTAGCTGTGTGGTAGTAAGTACT
>NZ_JANMUN010000169.1:0-8087 GCF_031391665.1 Ferruginibacter sp. | reverse complement strand
CGCTTGTTGAATTGGGCGCTGAAGTGACCTGGTCATCCTGCAATATTTTCTCAACACAGGATCATGCTGCTGCTGCAATCGCTGCTGCCGGAATTCAAGTGTATGCATGGAAAGGAATGAATGCTGAAGAATTTGACTGGTGCATTGAGCAGACTTTATTTTTCGGACCTGACCGTAAACCATTAAACATGATTTTGGACGATGGTGGTGATTTAACCAATATGGTTTTTGATACTTACCCCGAATTGATACAACACGTTAAAGGTTTATCAGAAGAAACTACAACAGGTGTACACCGTTTAGTAGAAAGAATGGAAAAAGGTACTTTGCCTATTCCTGCTTTCAATGTAAATGACAGTGTTACTAAAAGTAAATTCGATAACAAATACGGTTGTAAAGAAAGTTTGGTAGATGCTATCCGCCGTGCTACCGATGTAATGATGGCTGGTAAAGTTGCTGTAGTAGGAAGTTATGGTGATGTAGGTAAAGGTTCTGCCGCTTCATTAAAGGGTGCAGGTTGTCGTGTAATCGTAACTGAGATTGATCCTATCTGTGCTTTACAAGCTGCAATGGATGGCTTTGAAGTAAAGAAAATGATTGATGCCGTTAAAGAAGCTGATATTATTGTTACTGCAAGTGGTTGCCGTGATTTGATCACCGAAGCTCACTTCCGTGCAATGAAAGATAAAGCTATCGTTTGTAACATTGGCCACTTCGATATTGAAATTGATATGGCATGGTTAAATGCAAATTATGGTGCTACAAAAAATACCATCAAACCACAGGTAGATATGTACACTATCGAAGGTAAAGATGTAATTGTGTTGGCAGAAGGCCGTTTGGTAAACTTAGGTTGTGCAACAGGCCACCCAAGTTTTGTAATGAGCAATAGCTTTAGCAACCAAACTTTGGCACAAATTGAATTGTGGACCAAAGGCGACCAGTACAAAAACGAAGTGTACGTGTTACCAAAAGTATTAGACGAAAAAGTTGCCCGTTTGCACCTTGCAAAAATTGGTGTGGTGTTAGATGAATTAACCACTGCACAGTCTGCATATTTAGGTTTACCTAAAGAAGGACCATTTAAGCCGGAAGCTTACCGTTATTAATATTTTTTTTAAAAGATAATCATTACAGCCCTGAATCATTTTTTGATTCGGGGCTTTTTTTATGTTCGCACTTTAATAATGTCAGCCTGCGCTTGACGAAGGGATAAAAGTGTTCCACTTTTTTGTTAGCATTTTGTAACGGGCATTTTCGCCTTTGTTTGTGTTCCGCACCAATCTCCGCTCCCTTCCTTCGCCTTTGTTGCGTCTTATTGACCAACAACGAATGGCCCTGAATACTGTTAAAGAAAAAAGCATTTCCTCTTCGCAACCATCGTTTGCTGCAATACATCGTTGGTCAAAAAGACACAACGATGGAGGAGATTATAGCGAAGCTAAAAGCGATGGGTGTTTTTTCGTCCACTGAAACTATTATGCACCAATCTCCGCTCCTTCCCCGCCGTTGTTGCGTCTTATTGACCAACAACGAATGGGGGACTTAAACTATCTGAATAAAAGATAAAACAATTATAGTAATTATTTTGTTTTCTGTAGAATAGATAAATGCTGCAAATGTCAATTAATAAGAAATTGGGCATTCTTTACAAAAACTACTGTCGGAAGAAACCAAAAGAATAAGTGAATCAATTATTCTTACCATCGCCATTGCAAGTTTCCTTATTCACCTCTGCATAATATACCTGGTAGATTTCGGTATTATTTCTTTAAATACTACTTCTGACTTACTTAAAAATCCTATAGCTGCCATATACACGCCTTTTTCATTTATCCTGGTGTATGAAGTATACCTGTTGATTCACTACCTCCCGAAATCCATTACCACTTATATCAGCAAGCAATATGAAATTATTACGCTTATTATTATCCGGCGTTTGTTTAAAGATCTTTCCACTTTGACTCTTTCAGATGATTGGTTCAAAATTAAATATGACCTGCAGTTCACCTATGACCTGGTAGCATCAATACTCCTTTTTTTTCTTATTTACCTGTTCTTAAAACAGAGTGAAAAAATATACAGAACCAGCGAGATGGATGAACGCCATATTAAAGGCATAGCAAACTTCATAAAATTAAAAAAAGTATTGTCTGTTTTTTTAGTGCTGGTAATAATTTTTGTTGCTGTTTATTCATTTCAGCATTGGCTTGCAGGCGTTATCAGCCCATCTGCAAATACAAATGTTTCTTTTAAAAATATTAATAATATTTTTTTTGAACAGTTTTTCACTATTTTAATTATTGCAGATGTTATTTTGCTATTATTTTCTTTTTTTCATACTGATGAATTTCACAAGGTTATCAGGAATTCAGGCTTCATTATTTCTACTATCTTAATCAGGTTATCGTTTTCTGTAAGCGGCTTGCTAAATACTGTGCTGATTGTTGCTGCTATTATTTTTGGGCTTTTAATACTTGTTATTCATAATAAATTTGAAGCGTATATTGCATTGAATAAAAACAATACTTAAACTGCTAATAAATTTTAAGCAATTAGTTTTATAACGCTGTAAAATAATTAAAACAAAAACAAATGAATAACTATTCCATCGCCGCTCAGTTGATAGTTGCTTTATCCGTGGCATATGTTTGGATATTTCGCTTTGATAATATTGTAAAAGAATTTAAGCAATATGGCTTGAATAACTTAACCCGTAGCATAGTTGGGGCAGCCAAAATAGCTTTATCAACATTGTTGGTTGCCGGCATTTGGTATCCGGGCTTAATACTTGTTCCGGCCCTGCTTATGGCCTTTCTTATGGTATCAGCACAATATTTTCACTTTAAAACCGGTAATCCCTGGCAAAAACATATGCCCTCTTTGTTGCTGCTGATACTTTGTCTTTTCATTGCAGCTGTTTCTCTAAAATTAATATAATAATGAATTTACTGAATGTCCTGATTTTAATTTCAAGTCTGCCTTTTTTGACCTATGGAATTGCCTATTTTAAATCAGCAAAAATGAAAAGTGAATTCAAACGCTTTGGACTTGAGAAAGCTGGAGCACTTACTGCATTTTTAGAAATTTTTGGGGCATTGGGCCTGCTGGTGGGTTTTAAGCTCCATGTTATTTTACTGATTTCTGCAGGTGGACTTGCAATATTAATGCTACTCGGTGTTGCAGTCAGGATAAAAATTAAGGATAGTTTTTGGGTTTCACTACCCGCCTTGTTTTTTATGCTGCTAAATGGATATATTTTTTTTATGTCGCTGTGCTCATAGTATATAACCTATTCACTCAATTATATGGTTAGATTATTTAAAAAGTGGTTGGGTGTAAACAAAACTAACATTCTTCTGTTAATGATATGTTGTTCAATAGGTTTAAACAAAATTTAAAATATACACAATCATGCTAAAAAAGTTTTCAACAACAGATAAATTATTGTTTATCTCGGCATTTCTTTCGCTTATTTTCTCCGAAATATTGTATTTCAAAGGAGAAGCAAACGCTGCCATATTTATTGGTATTTGGGTGCCATCTATACTGGCTTTCGGAATTTATTTAAAACTGGTAAACAACAACAAAAATGACTGATCTCATACCATATTTCGCAGGGCTGATTACTCTATTATTCGGAACAGGCTTTTTCCTTGCATTACAAGAAATGAAGAAAAAAAAACTCTGAACATTGTTTCTCAGCCTAGTTTCCTCTCTTCATGAACCTTCCCTGTAATTTCCGCTCCTGCCCAATTATTGTGACGTTAAAGTAATTCAGCGTAGCTTTTGTTGCTGTTCTCCACTGGCTTAAGTGTTCGCATTTTCTGGCTCCCAATGGCTTAAGTCTTTGGCGTGCCGATAGCTATCGGGATTCCCTTCCACAATGTTTAAATTAAAAGAAGATGATGATAGGATTAACTGTGTCTCTTAAATTTTAGCACCAACTGGTTTAAGTTTTTGGCACTGCTGATTAGGTTTGATAAAGTGGCTACTATTCATGGATGCCGCAATAAGAAAACGCCAATCCAGGCAAACCAAATAATCTGCAATAGCCCAAAAACAGCTCCTAATGCACTAAGCCCGGGAACAGCTGTTAAGACACCAGCAATGCCAACTAAAAATCCAACATAGTTTAATGTTTTTTGAAATTCGCCACATTTTATGGCAGTCCAGCTTATTAATAAAACCCACAGTCCGCCTACTACTTCAACTCCACCCCCAATACCATTATGTATTGCGTCAATAGTTAACCATATAGTGGTAGCTTGTTCTTTGTTGGTTAAATAAATTTCAGCAACGGTATCTAATCCAACATACGCAATCATACCACTTGCAATCACCATTGCTGCCCATATGTAACCAAATACCGCAGCAATTTTTGTGTTAGCTATTGAATGGTTCTTTAACCGTTCAGTAATTGCCGATACTAATACTACCAATGAAATACCAAAAATTACATAAATAATCAGCATCCAGATTTGAAACAGCATCCTATTATTTAATAAGAATTGTAGTTTATCAGCATTGCTTAACGTTTCTGCATTTTCAGGCGTTAATAAAAAGATTAACACTGTAAACCCTGTTATATACGCCAAAGCCTCAACAATTGCTGCAATGCCTCCAATTTTTTGTAAGTTATATTTCATTACATTGGTTTTATTATTTTCAGTACGGTTAAAATGAAAATATGTTACAATGTATAAAATTTTCCCTCCGTTGTTGTGTATTATTGACGAACAACAAATGGACCTGAATATCATTACCGAAAAAAGCATTTCCTCTTCACAACAATCTTCTGCTGCAATACATCGTTGGTCAATAAGACACAACGATGGCCGAGATTATAGCGAAGCTAAAAGCGATAAATCCCCATACTCAACCCAAGCCTCTCAAAGTTTTATATTTGTTAAAACCTTCGATCGGAGTATCGTTTACATTTTTCGCTTATTAGTTTTGCTTCGATATTGAACAACAGCGTAATCAGCAATAATCATGAACCTTAAAGCACTAATATTAGCGTTACTTTTTACCAACGTACTGTATGGACAGCCCAATAATAATGACCTAATTTATTTTCAGGTGATATGTGGTGCAGGTGCAGAAACAGCACAAGAAATTCAAACATTAAAAAATCTGGTTAATCTTAAAGATTCAATTAGTATTCGAAAAAAATTGTTTGAGGGCTCTAGCCTGGAGCAAGTACTCAGCGCTATTGTATTAAAGCATTATTACACTGACGGGTTTTTAAAACCTTCTCCCGAAGAACATAAAAAGATAAGGCAGGTATCAAATTCTAAAAAGAAATTCATGCTTTGTTTTACATGTACTTACCATCAAGAAGGTAAAGTGAAACATCTATTTCATAAAAAGAAATATTTGCTTTCATACGGCATCATAAAATTTTACCTTTTTAATTTCATCCCACTGGCTTAAGTGTTCGCATTTCCTGGCGCCAGTCATCTTGCGCAGCAAGGCGATTGGTGTCTACCAATTCCGCCGGATTGTGTCCTGAATTAGAATTACAAATCCTTCTTCCTAAAAACAAATTTCATTACTCACTCAGGAACTGCATTTAAATGGCGGAGGAATGAAGAGATAATAGAAACCGGTTATAAATACCTTCTTCTCGTTTCAATATTCTTTTGTCTGTTTTTTTTAGCCGACACTCATTGAAAAACAAACAAAAAAGGTGAAAACACCTTCTTAAGATAACAAAATATCTAATATTTTTAATTATCTTTCTTGCGCAAGTAGAAGATCGTTAACCAACCTGAATAAAGCCCTGTACTATATAAACTGCTATTGTATGTAAAGCCATATTTATTACTTTTAAATTTGAATTCTTTTACTTAGAAATACAATGCATGAAAGTCTTTATTACTTTATTTTCTCTTTTTAGTTTATGCGGCTTAAAGACTACTGCTCAAATATTACAGAACGATACAACCATTTGCAAGGGAGATTCATTATTATTATCAATTGATTCTACACAAATAACAGGAACACCCTGCCTTGCAGCTGCATTACCACCCGTTCTTCAAAATGGCCTGGTGGCATTTTACCCTTTTTGTGGAAATGCCAATGACGAAACTGGAAATGGCAACAACGGTACCGTATTTGGAGCTACACTTACCACGGACAGATTTGGAGTTCCGAACAGAGCTTATAGTTTGATACAGGGAAATTATATAAAAGGGTCCGCTAATAATTATCCAACAGGCGAAAGAACCATTTCCCTTTGGTTTTATGCCACTAACATTGGCATAGCCACTTCTGGCCCAACTCCAATTGGTTATGGCGGTGGCATTTGCGGAACGTCCTGGTTTGAAAGCATAGATAATTTTTTTACCCCAAACAGCCAGCAAAATACTTACCAGGTGCAGGGGCATTGTAATAATGAATCTGTATTATATCCTTATGGTGCTGTTCATCCTAATAATGCGTGGCATCATTGGGTAATTACCACTGCGCCTGCAGGTACAAAATTTTATATTGATGGCACTATGGTGCTGAATAATACAACTTTTATTAATGAAACTTTTGTACAGGGTAAAGATTTTATTCTTGGAGGGCCTGTAGGCGTAAATGGAATAGGGTTCTATTCTGATGGTAACATTTACGGGCTTGAAGGAAAGCTGGATGATGTATTTATTTACAACAGGGCCTTATCTCCTGCTGAAGTATTGCTGCAATATAACAGTCAGAACGTTTTATGGTCTACCGGGGCAACAACGCCCAGTATTACTGTGGCTCCTGTACAAACCACCAGGTATTATGTAACAGTTACAAACAATACTACAACTTATGTTGACAGTATACTGGTTGCTGTTTCTGCCGCAGATACATCTTTAACAGTTTTGGATCCTGTAATATCTTGTAACAATAACGACAGTGTGAGATTACAGGCAGGAATAGCAAACACATACAAGTGGCTTATAAATGGAGTTGCTGTGGCCGGGGCATCAGCAAGAAACTTTACGGCTATGCAATCCGGTACCTATCAGGTGGTAGTTACCAACAGCCTTGGTTGCACAGATACAAGCCGTTCGGTGGTTATAGCACTTTATCCTCATCCTCTTCCTGGTTTTACAATAAATAATGCTACACAATGTTTCAATGGAAACAGTTTTGTATTTTCCAACATTTCAACTATCAGCGGTGGCAGCATGACTTTCAGCTGGAATTTTGGTGACGGAACATTTGGCAATACTGCTAATGCAACCCATGTATATACCACACCGGGCAGTTATATTGTAAATTTAGCTGCCACAAGCAACAATGGTTGTAAAGATAGTATTGCACAAAATATTTTTGTTACTCCATCCGCAATAACTGCTGTATCAATAGTAGCAACGTCTGCAAACATCTGTATTGGCACACCCGTAACATTCACTGCCACACCAACAAATGGCGGAACCACACCAGCTTATCAATGGCAGATTAATGGTGGCAATGCAGGAACAAACTCCCCCACCTACACTACTACAGGATTGGTAAATGGAGATATTGTAAGAGTTATTATAACATCTAATGCTGTATGTCCTTTGCCTGCTGCTGCAATATCTAATGCGGTTAGTATGTCTGTATCACTTCCGGTTACTCCTGCTGTAAGTATTTCAATTCCGTCAACTACAGTTTGTGCCGGTATGGCTGCAACTTTCACCGCCTCTGCTTTTAATGGAGGCACTGCACCACAGTATCAATGGAAGATAAATGGTATAAATGCTGGTTCAAATTCTGTAAACTTTGTTACAAACGCACTGGCAAATGGCGATGTTGTATCGGTTACTTTAACTTCTAATGCTGCCTGTGCAACGGTTACTTCTGTTAATTCAAACGCCATTACAATTTCGGTAGTAAATACCATTGTTACCCCATCGCTGCATATAGATTTTTCACCCGGCACTATTTGTTATCGAACCAAAATTACATTTACAGCATCTTCTGCTAATGGTGGCAGTAACCCTTTTTATCAATGGAAGCATAATGGGATAAATGTTGGAACAGATAATCCTGTTTTTACAACCAATACTTTTAAAAGCGGAGATATTATTAATTGCATAATGACAAGCAGTGCCTCCATT
>NZ_JANMUN010000015.1:0-2027 GCF_031391665.1 Ferruginibacter sp. | reverse complement strand
TGCAGGCAGAAAACTGGTTAGGCAGTTGCAGTACCCATTTAAAAGTTGGTGCAGGCGGTTATTTAGGAAGGGCTTTACAAAAAGATGATACCATAAATTTTAATAAAACTCATTTTTCCAGCAATGAAAATAAAATTTTATCATGGTGTATTTCTCAACATGAACTCGATAAAATTTATCTGCCACAAAATAATATTCGCTGCATAAAAAGTATAGAATGGAATTTAATGGACGAATTACCTAAACAAAATTTTATCAATCATGATTTTATTATTTCAAACCAAAGCGACAGAATGGGCTACCGCTTAAACGGTAAACCTCTTTTATTACAACAGCCAACAGCATTAATTTCTTCTGCTGTTGATGCAGGAACTATACAGCTATTACCTGATGGTAACTGCATTGTATTGATGGCAGATCATCAAACTACCGGTGGTTACCCACGTATTGCAAGTGTAATAAAAGCTGACATACCTAAACTGGCACAAATTAAACCGGGTCAGTCTTTTAATTTTACAATAGTTTCGTTACACGAAGCAGAAGATGCTTTGCTGGCAATGCACCAAACTTTGCAGGAAATAAAAAATGCCTGTCACCTCAACATAAAAAAATATTTATAACAGTGATAGATGTTAATTGCGATATGGGAGAAGGCATCGGCAACGAAAAAGAACTGATGCCTTTTATCAGTTCTGCAAATATTGCCTGCGGTTATCATGCCGGTGATGCAACAACTATAATGGAGGTTATCAATCTTTGTTTGCAATACAACGTTAATATTGGTGCTCATCCTTCTTTTTTAGACAGGGAAAGTTTTGGCAGAACTGCTATGCAATTATCTCCACAGGAAATTTATACTATTGTTACTGATCAATTAAAAATAATAAATACAATTGCAATAGAATGCGGAGCAAAATTGCATCATGTAAAACCGCATGGCGCTTTATACAATATAGCTGCAAAAGATATTATTACAGCTACGGCAATCGCAAAAGCTGTAAAAGATTTTGATGAAAGGCTTATTTATTTTGGGCTATCCGGTTCTGTTATGATTGCAGCCGCAGAAAAAATTGGATTGAAAACCGCTAATGAAGTTTTCGCAGACAGAACTTATCAGGCCGATGGCACACTTACACCACGTACGCAACCCAATGCATTAATAAAAAATAATGACATTATGATAAAACATATAATGCAAATGGTAAAGGAAAATAGAGTAACAGCAATAACAGGTGAAGAAATATTTTTACAAGCAGATACTATTTGTATTCACGGCGATGGAGAAAACGCTGTAGAATTTGCAAAAACCATTCACAAAAAAATAAATGAAGTATAAAAATTTTCTTTCCGGGCCTTTGATGGGTGCAGCTTTTCTTATGGCAACTTCGGCCATTGGGCCGGGCTTTATTACACAAACCACCAAATTTACTGCAGAGCTTAAAGCAAGTTTTGGTTTTGTAATTCTTGTTTCTGTATTAATGGATATTGGTGCACAATTAAATATCTGGCGCATCATCAGCGTAAGTAAAATGTATGCTCAGGATTTGGCCAATAAAGTTTTACCCGGCACAGGTTATGTTTTATCTGTGTTAATAATTATTGGCGGCATAGCATTTAATATTGGCAATATTGCCGGCGCCGGCCTTGGTTTAAAAGTATTAACGGGTTGCAGTGTGCAAACGGGTGCCATCATCAGTTGTATAATTGCTGTTGTTATTTTTATTTTTAAAGAAGCCGGAAAAGCAATTGATATTTTTGCAAAATTATTAGGCTTTGTAATGATAGTATTAACCCTGTATGTAGCTTTTCAATCCCATCCGCCAATGGCAGAAGCGATAATTAAAACTTTTATTCCTGATACTATAAATGAAACCATCATACTTACTATTGTTGGCGGCACCGTTGGAGGTTATATAAGTTTTGCAGGTGCACATCGTTTACTGCAGGCAGGGATACATGGGCAGGAAAATATCAAACAGGTTTCTAAAAGTGCCGTGTCTGCAATTTTAATTGCATCTTTAATGCGG
>NZ_JANMUN010000131.1:0-7086 GCF_031391665.1 Ferruginibacter sp. | reverse complement strand
GTGAAGAATGTAAAATGCTTTTATTTCTTTGCAATATCTTCGCATTAATGATAGAAGTTAAATTAAAACAAACCGAAAACAAGGCTACCACTTTTAATATTAGCCTTGTACCATTGAGGATTATTTTTATGGGCACACCCGAATTTGCTGTGGCCTCGCTTGATGCATTGGTAAAAGCCGGTTGCAATATTGTGGGTGTAATTACTGCACCGGATAAACCTGGTGGAAGAGGGATGCAACTGCAGCAAAGTGCGGTTAAAAAATATGCGGTTGAAAATAATCTACATATTCTGCAACCGGAAAAATTAAAGAACACGGATTTTTTAGACCAGTTAAAATTGTTGAATGCGGATGTACAAATTGTAGTGGCATTCCGTATGCTACCAGAAGTAGTATGGAATATGCCGCCCATGGGCACCATAAATTTGCACGGCAGTTTATTACCACTATACCGTGGAGCTGCACCCATTAACTGGGCGGTAATTAATGGAGAAAAAGAAACGGGAGTAACTACATTTAAACTGCAACACCAAATTGATACTGGTGATATTTTATTGCAGCAAAGCTTTGCTATTACAGATAATGATACCGCCGGTGATGTGCATGATAAAATGAAAGAGATTGGCGCAGAACTTTTGGTAAAAACTGTTAAAGAATTAACTGGAGGAACTTTAACCGAGATGCCCCAATCCGAAATCGTAAATCCGAAATCGCAAATTATTCATCATGCTCCTAAAATTTTTACCGAAACATGTAAAATAGATTTTACTAAACCAGTAGAGGAAGTGCATAATTTAATTCGTGGCCTTTCGCCTTTTCCCGGTGCTTTTACAATGCTTAATGGTAAAGTGCTGAAGATTTATAAGGCTATGCCTCAAGACGGCTCAAAGCCGTCAGAAGCTTTATACAAAACCGATGGCAAAACATTTTTAAAATTTGCCTGCGCCGATGGCTACATCGATGTAAAAGAATTACAATTAGAAGGGAAGAAAAAAATGACGGTGGAAGAATTTTTAAGAGGTTATCGGTTTTAAAATACGTCAGACGGTTTGGAACCGTCATGACGCATTTTATACTATTTTATTTTTAATTTCTCCAGCATTGCTTTACTTAATGCCGCTTTGGGAACTACTAAACTTATGGTGTTAATTCCAAAATATGCTTCCGACACATTTATATAACCATGCATAGGCCCCACATCTCCCCAGGAGTTTTTAACCAAAAAAAACTGGTTGCCACTTTTTGATTTTTCTAATCCTGTAATATGCATCAGGTGATCATCCTGTGTGGTAAGATTTTCAAATAAGGTTTGGCGTCTTGCAGCCTCTGGTTTTCCTTCTTTCACTTCGCCTTTAATAATATCATCTTTGGTTTTTAATCCTTCAGGTATATTACCCATATCAATGGCCGAGCCTCTTTTTTGCATAAAGCCATCATTACTTACATCTGCATCCCACAGTACCGAATACCCTTTAGTTACGGCATCTTTTGTTAACTGTATCATTTCATTTAAAGGCACATTATAATAAGCAGCATTGCTGAAATTATCCGGCACTTCCAAAATAAAAGGTTCATAATAATTATGATGCGTAAAAGAAGTGATGTTAACATAATCAGCAGCATTAAATTTTAATACATCTGTTGCAAATGTTTTAGGGGTGTACTTTTTTCCATTGTAAGTAAACTCTTCGGCAACCGAACCAAGTTCGGCATCCAGAATTTTTTTATAGTCAGCAATCCAGTTTTGCGGTATCGGTTTTACTTTAAGTATACCGTCTAAAAACATCTGCAAATCCTTTACTAATTTTACATGGTTATGTAGTGTATCACCAGGCTTTAATCCGCTGTAAACAGTTTCTGGCATTGCACCATATTTATCAATAGCATTTATCAGGTCGTGTCCTAAACCGCCTTCTCCAAATTGTGTATGGCCCTGGCGCAGTATATAATTTTTTGCTTTTTCCAAATAAGTATTTCTAACAGAAAACATTTCACTCAAATCTATATCGCCTAAATTATTTTTTAAAGCCTGGCTTTCTATTAATGATGTAGTGGAAAAACACCAGCAGGTGCCCGTCATTCCCTGGTTTTTAACGCTGGTAGCTGTAATAGCTTTTTCAATAGTATAAAAACCGGGGGCACTTTTATTTTCTCCTTCAGTGGTTGGCTTGCCATTTGCCTCTTTTGGTTTTACAGATTGAGGTATATCTGCCTGCGATGATGCGGTCATAAAAAATCCTGCAGCAACCAGGCACAAAAAAATCTTCTTCATAAATTTATTTTGAATAATTGATGGTACAATATAATTTATTTTCTCCTGCGCCTAATGCACTGGCGGCGGCATTACTTATCCTTATAATTAATCCGTTATTTTGTTTTATATCCGGAATTAAATCGAGCACTTTTGCATATATCGATTTACCTGTAGCATTATTAGTTATTTTTAAAATAGTTCCGGCAGCAGCATTATTGTGCAGGCAATAATATTTTCCATCCTGCCACCCGCTTGTACTTTTAAAAATACCGCCATCACCAGTTTCAGTTACTAACTGATTGCCTTTAACCTGATCATCATACACATTTTTAAAAATACCACCTTTAAAATCTGCAGCCTTTGCTTCAATAACAGGCTGGGGCGGGGCAACATCATATTTTTTTACTGGCTGAGGGACTTCACTTTTTATCTCAGCTGGTTTTACACTTTCAACAGTGTTATTAGTAACGGGGATATCTTTTTCTGGAACTTTTTTTATGGTCTTCGGTTCTTTAATTACCGCAATTGTATTTTGTTGTTGCTCTTCTTTATTGGTGTTGCTGTATCCTACAATTATTTTTGTTCCTTCACTCAATGCATCCGCAATAAGGTTATTCCATTTTTTTATATCAGCAACGGTAGTGTTATGCAATTTACTTATTGCATAAAGGGTTTGTTTTTTTGCTACGGTATGATAAACAGGTGTTGCTTTTTTTTCATCAACCAAAATAGTTTTTATTACAGGCACCGGCCTTGCAGGTGTATTAACTGGTTTAACAACTTCGGTTTTAGGCGCTTCAGTTGCAGCACCTGCTGCAGGAATTTTTAATACCTGGCCCAGTGTTAAACCTTTTTCATAATCAATATTATTATAGGTGGCCAGCTCCCTGCCATTAATATTATATAAACGGCCAATGCTGGAAAGGCTTTCTTTTGCCTTTACGGTATGGGTTATAACTTTTTGTGCAACTGCAAACAGCGGCAGCAAAAACAACAGAAAAAATAATTTCTTCATAGTGAAAAATATTGTGCTGCAAATATGCAAAAATTAGTTGGTTTATGTACCTATTAAGTTGTTAAGAATACAGCTTATTTATTAAGAATGCGCCATTCTTTAGGATAATAATTATTAATACGATTGGGAAGTATTTTTACCCAGCCCAAAGCCAACTGCTGATATTTTATTAATGCCCAGCCTTTTACTAAAGGCTCAATTTTTATTTCCTGCTTACGCAGATATTGCAGTGCCGTTTGTAAATCCACCTCAATTGAAGGAATGTCTTTGCTGATAATAGTACTTAATGCCAGCTCGTGATGAGGTATTAATTCATCCCTGATAACAGCACCCATTTTTACGCCAGCTTTTTTAATGTATAAAGAATTTTGAATAGCCGCTAAATCATTTTGCAGATGAAGGGGCATTGCAATAATATCTTCATTTTGTTTGATGAAGAAAAAATCATCTGCATTTTTTAACCAGGGTTTTAAAACCTCCATTTCATTTTTGGATATTTTTTCTGTTTTTCTATTATCTGATTGGATATGTCCATTTGCATATTGCCTGTTAATAAAAGCTGCAATAAAAAAACCTTCGCCTTTTACTTTATCAGGATAAAAACGATAGCCAGATGCTTTATAAATTTCGCTTTGCGTTTCAACAATATTCCAGCTTTCTTCAATCTTCAGTTGTACACTTTCAACTTTAAATTCTTTTATTATCCAGTCGCATATTGCTTCATCTTCTTCGGCGGAGTATGAGCAGGTGGAATAAATAATAATTCCATTTTCTTTTAAGGAAGAAAATACATCAGCTAAAATTCTTTGCTGGCGCTGGCTGCACAACTGCACATTATTTAAACTCCATTCGTCAATTGCTGCAGCATCTTTCCTGAATAAGCCACTGCCACTGCATGGCGCATCTATCACTATAACATCAAAGTAATTTTCTAAACGCTTAAAATCTTTTGCATCGTTATTAGTAACAATAACATTTGCAGCACCCCATTTGGTAATATTTTCACTTAAAACATTAACCCTTGTTTTTATTACTTCGTTACTTACCAATAAACTTTCTGCAGAAATTAAAGATTGTATCAAAGTAGATTTTCCACCGGGTGCAGCGCACAGGTCTAAAATTTTTATGGGCTGCAATAAATCAACCGTTTGTTTTAATGCCTGCTCTAAAAACATACTGCTGGCTTCCTGTACATAATATGCGCCTGCATGAAAAAGCGGATCTGATGTAAACGATGGCCGTTCAGCAAGATAGTATCCATTGGTATTCCATGGAACTTCCTCCAGCCGGGCATTGAATATTGAATATTGATTATTGAATGTTTTATCCGGGTTTTTTCTAACAGAAGTTATTTGCTCACCGGATTGATGCACTTTTTTGAAAGCTTCTTCATTAAAGCCTTTAACCGTTTGTAAAGAATTAATTAATGCCGTTGGTAATTGTTGCGCCAAGTAGTTATATTTGATTTAATTGACAAAAGTAATTTATCATTTTATGAAAAAGATAATAATTCTCTGCACTATTTTATTTTTTACTGTGCATGCAGTTGCACAAAAATTTCCTGATAGCTGGACAGATGGAAAATATTATACGGTAAACGGTGCAAAATTATATACCCTGACGGTTGGCACTGGTCAGCCAATGATAATTATTCCCGGCGGGCCGGGAGGTGCACATCCCGGTTACAGGGTGTTTGATTCTTTAACGGTAAACAGCAATAACCAAATAATTTATTACGATGCTTTTGGCAGGGGAAAATCGGATACAGCAAAAGATGTAAAAGAATACAGTTTGCAAAGAGATATAGAAGATATTGAGGGGTTGAGAAAGGAAATGCATTTGAATAAAATAAGTTTACTGGGCCACAGTTATGGCAGCCTGGTGGCACAGGGTTATGCTATTAAGTATCCGCAAAATGTTAGTCATTTAATTATTGCCAACGGCTTTCACAGTTTTATAATGTGGCAGGAAAATGACGATAACAGCAACCATGAAATAAAAACCAATTACCCTGAAGTGTGGGATACATTAATGAAGATAAGGGAGCTGGGTGCCATATCCAGCGACGAAATTCACCAGGAAATTTATGGCCGTGTGCCTTATGCATTTTTATATACTTACAATCCCGAAAATTTTACACGAAGGGGAAGCAAGCCTTATCCTAATCCGTTTAATTCAAAATTATATTATCAAATGGTAGGTAAAGATGGCGACTTTATTGTGGGCAGTGACATTGGTAATTTTGATTTTAGAAAAGATTTGAAAAATTTAAAAATGCCTATTTTGATTATTGCAGGCAGGTACGACAGGGTAGCCGTGCCATGGATGCAGGTAAAGTATAAAGAATATTGTCCGCAGGCAAAGTTTGTACTATTTGAAAAAAGCGGGCACAACCCACAGGTAGAAGAACCTGCTAAAGAATTTAAAATTATAAAAGATTTTTTAGCAAACTAAACAGCAGTTTTCACTGGGTGACTCACCCCACAGGGTGAGTCACCCAGTGAAAACACAGCCTTTCTTACACATCTACCGAATCATACACCACCACTTTATCCCACAGCGAAGCACATTCTTTTACAAAATTTAAATGAATGGGGTCAACCTGGTAACTGTCCTGGTCGGAAGCTTTGTCAAAAGTAATTAACCAGGATACAGCGTAAGTGGTATCTATCACACTTCTTTCGGTGCCGGCGGGTTTACCAATATGAAAAGATCTAATGGTGCTTACTGCAGAAAGTTTTTGTAAACCTTCAATCAATTGTTTTTTGCTTACATCATTTGCCGGATCTTTTAACCAGAAAAAAACATGGTGTATAAAAACGTTTTGCATGGTAGTTATTTTTTGTAAAACTATTATAAATATTTTATTAAAAGATTAAGTACAACATCAAAAATCGGAACGCAGCAATTGCCTTATTGCTGCCAAATGAGAAAATAATACCAGCGGCACAATAACGGCGGGCAATAAATTAAAAGGAAAATATAACACGGCAATATTGGGTTGCTCCAATGCAAACTGTTGTATTGGTGTAGGTGCAGATAAAACTGCATTAACCACAATATTTATTAAAAGTGCAAGGCAAATAAAATTCCAGAGTAAAATTATTTTTTTACTGAGACGCTTTTTAATAAATCCAAAATAATAAACTATTGGAGCAGTAATACCAGCGGCGATGTCAAAATTTCTTCCTTCAAAAGTCATTAATTGCGGCACAGCTTTATTTAAAAAAAGCCAGAATAAAACCAATTCAACCGGTATTCTTACAATGTGCAATATGGTTAAATATTTTAGGCTTAACCCGTCAATAAATTGTTTGCCTTTGGTGCTGATAAAAATTACTGCAATTAATAAAAGTGCCGGAGCTGCTAAAAATATAAACCTTGGCGGTAAGGCAGTAAAGTTTACATAAAAGCCTGATAAACCCAATACAGTTTGCAAAATTATCCAGCCGATTAAAATTAATAAAACTGCGGTTGAATGATTGGCGGCTTTATAAAAAAATGCAATAGTTAAAAGGGTTGCAGCTATAAAAATGATGCTGATGTAGATGGGGAGAATATTCATTTCTTATTTTTCGTAAACTAAATATACAAATAAGAAACTCAGGGATTAACCCTAATATTTTTTATTTTTTACTCCGCAAAATTCGCTTTGATAAAAGTTGAACAATGATATGCCGTATAAGTGTGCGACGCAACGATGATGCCATAAAAAACAAATGCCCGTAACAAAACAATAAAAATAACCGCAGGTTATATTGCAAAAAAAATCCGGCGGCAAAAGAGCCACCGGAACATTCAAAACCATAATAGCCAA
>NZ_JANMUN010000081.1:0-32061 GCF_031391665.1 Ferruginibacter sp. | reverse complement strand
AATAATAACCAGCTGGCCCATGCATTTTTGTTCTGTGGTCCAAGGGGTGTGGGCAAAACAACCTGTGCCCGTATTTTGGCCAAAACCATTAACTGCGAAAACAAATCAGCAGATGGCGAAGCCTGTAATACCTGCAACAGTTGCGTTTCCTTTGATGCCGGCACATCCATGAATATTCATGAACTGGATGCAGCCAGTAATAACTCCGTCGATGATATCCGTAGCCTGGTTGAGCAGGTTCGTTTTGCTCCCCAGGCCGGCAAGTACAAAGTGTATATTGTGGATGAGGTACACATGTTAAGTACATCAGCTTTCAATGCATTTTTAAAAACGCTGGAAGAACCGCCGCCATTTGCCATTTTTATTTTGGCTACTACAGAAAAGCATAAAATTCTGCCTACCATTTTAAGCCGTTGCCAAATTTTTGATTTTAAAAGAATAACCAATAACGATACGGTAGAACATCTTCAGGAAATTTGTGAAAAAGAAGAAATAAAAGCCGAGAAAGCGGCGCTGCATATTATTGCACAAAAAAGTGAAGGCTGTTTAAGAGATGCGTTAAGTATTTTAGATAAGATTGTAAGTTTTACCGGCGGCAAATTAAATTACAGCAATACTTTAGAGCACCTTAATATTTTAGATGAAGATTATTATTTTAAGTTTTTAGATTTTATGCAGCAGCAAAACATGAGCGATGCCATGCTGCTGTATGATGAAATTAACCGCAAAGGTTTTGAAGGTGATACTGTGATAGAAGGCTTTGCAGAATTTATAAGAAATATTTTGGTAAGTAAAGATACCAAAGCAGCCATACTGCTGGAAGTGGCCGAAGATTTTAAACAAAAATATTTACAGGCAGCACAAAAAATAAATGCCGGTTGGTTAATTGGCGCATTAAATCTTTTAACCGAAGCCGAAATAAATTATAAACAGGCCCGTAACAAAAGATTACTGGTAGAGTTAACCATAATAAAATTAAGTTACCTGCACCAGGCCATTGAGCTGGTAAATAATGATGGCACAGTAAGTAAAAAAAAAGTAGTTGAATCAACAAAGGCCATTGCATTCAGGGCTGTGCCAATGATAAAAATTGCGGATGCAGGATTGGGTATTTCAGATTTTACAAAAGCAAAAGAACCTGCCAAACCAGCAGAAGCAAAATTAATTATTGAAGAACCCGAGGTTGAAATTAAACACCAGCAACCAAACATTTCACGGGTTCCTTTAGACAACCAGCAACCATCAACCGAAAATACTAAACCAAAAACAGGATTATCTTCCCTTGATAAAATCCGTAAAAAACTAACAGAACAAAATAAAAATAGCGGCAACGATTTAAAAGAACTTACCGAAGAAGAATTGTACATTGCCTGGGGAGCATTTATCGAAAAACTGATCAGCAAAAAAAATCACTCGGCAGTTACCAATTTTAAAATGGCTACGCTGAAAGTTATTGATAATAATACTTTAGAAATTATAACAGAAAATAACATTCAGCAAAAATTTATTGAGCAGGAAAGAGCAGCGCTGGTAGATCATCTGCAAAATCATTTTTGCAATAAAATACTCACTTATACGGTAATTATTATCGAAAATGAGCATAACAGCCAGCCGGCAGAAAAAGTATTAAGCTCCAAAGAGCAATACCTTAAAATTATAGAAGAATATCCGCTGGTAAAGGAACTTAAGGACAGATTGAAACTTACATTGGATTAACTGTATTTCATTTCCTGTTTTTACCGTAATTTCGAACCTCAATTAATAAAAATAGAAATAAATTATATATGGCAGAAGTGATACGCATGCCGCTGTTGAGCGATACGATGACTGAAGGGAAAATTGTGACCTGGAACAAAAAAGTGGGCGACAAAGTAAAAAGTGATGATGTGCTGGCCGATGTGGAAACTGATAAAGCCACGATGGAAGTTACAGGTTATGTAGATGGCACTTTATTGTATATAGGTGTGCCTGCTGGCGAAGCTGCAAAAATTAATCAGATTATTGCCATTGTTGGTAAAGATGGTGAAGATTATAAAGGGTTGTTAGATAAAGAAGGCGCAGCAACTGCTGCACCTGCAAAAACAGCTGAAGCACCAAAAGCTGCGGAAGCTGAACAACCGAAAACTGCCGACAGTAAATCAGCAACAGTTGCCCTTCCTGCAGGTGCAAAAGAAATTCGCATGCCTTTGCTTAGCGATACCATGACCGAAGGAAAAATTGTAACATGGAATAAAAAAGTTGGCGACACTGTAAAAAGCGATGATGTGTTAGCTGATGTAGAAACAGATAAGGCCACCATGGAAGTAGTAGGTTACGAAGAAGGTACTTTATTATATATTGGTGTAGAAGCAGGCAAAGCCGCAAAAATAAATGAGATCATTGCCATTGTGGGCAAGCCCGGCACTGATGTAAGCGCTTATGTGGCTGCAGAAAAATCAGGAGCAAATAATGCACCAGCCGCTGCAGTTAGTAATGATAAAGCTGCTGCTGCCAGCGAGCCAACCGCAACAACTCAACCTTCCGTAGCAACCGGCGAACAAACTGCAAATGATCAACCTGCTAACGGAAGAGTAAAAGCATCACCGCTTGCAAAAAAATTAGCTGCAGAAAAAGGTATTGATATTAGTAAAGTAAGCGGCAGTGGCGATAATGGAAGAGTAACAAAAAAAGATGTAGATAGTTATAAACCGGCTACAGACAAAGGACAACAGACCACAGCTGCACAACCATCAACTATCAACTATCAACCAACTACCGGCACAGAAGGCCACACCGACATTCCGCTAACGCAAATGCGTAAGGTAATTGCACGCCGTTTGGGAGAAAGCAAGTTTAGTGCACCGCATTTTTATTTAACCATGGAAATAAACATGGATAATGCTATGGCAGCACGGGCAGCCATGAACGAAGTAAGCCCGGTTAAAATTTCTTTTAACGACATGATTATAAAAGCAAGTGCCATGACCTTGCGCAAACATCCCGATGTTAACAGCAGCTGGATGGGAGATTTTATCCGTCAAAATCATCACATACATATTGGCAGTGCAGTAGCTATGCCCGAAGGTTTAATTGTGCCGGTAATTCGTTTTGCCGACCAAAAAACATTATCACAAATTGCCGGCGAAGCAAAAGAATTGTATGGCAAAGCAAAAGATAAAAAATTGCAGCCCAACGAATTCAGCGGCAACACGTTTACCATTTCTAATTTAGGCATGATGGATATTGAAGAATTTACTGCCATCATCAATCCGCCAGACAGTGCCATTTTAGCAGTAGGCGCTATTAAAGAAGTAGTGGTTAAAAAAGGTGATGGCTTCGGTGTAACCAACATTATGAAACTCACCATGAGCTGCGATCATAGAAGTGTTGATGGCGCAGTAGGTGCAGCATTTCTGCAAACATTAAAAAAGTATTTAGAGAACCCGGTAACGATGCTGGTATAGCTTACAGGGTGAGTCACCCCTCAAGGGTGGCTCACCCGGCGAATAATTTTTTATGAGCGTTAGAATAAAAGCTAACGCTTTTTTATTTTTTTGTAACGGTCATTTGTTCTTTATTCATCTTCGTTGGCGTCGCACTCTTGTACAGAAAATCTTTATTGAACTTTTATTTAAGCGAATTTTACACACCGCATTTACAAATAACTTTTATTATCTTAACCTCATGAACAAATATAAATTTTGAGGTATTGTTTCAGGAATAGCAACTTTTGTTACCATCTTTGGTGCATGGGCAAAACTTACGCATCAATACTTTGCAGATAATTTACTCACTATTGGTTTGTGGACTTTAGCAATAAGTCAATCTGTTTATATTTATTTTAAGTTTGTAGCATTAAAAAATAAAAATGAGTAAAGCAGTATGAAAAAAATTTCTTTGTGCAGCATATTAATAGCATGCATGTTTAATTGCACAGCACAGCAAATAGTTAATGTAGTTTTTGTAGGAAATAATGGTGTTACAGAAAATATTAAAGAAGCACATTCTTTTATTGTAGTAAAAAAATATCCCAATAATTATAAAAGACTTGATTATTCATTTAATGCGCCACTGATAAAAGAAAGAAATTATTCCGATTCGTTACTTGAAGTTTTAGATGGCCATTATTATGAATATGCTGTAAACGGCTCATTAAGTAAAAGTGGCTATTACCAGAATAATTTACGTGAAAAGGAATGGTACACTTATAACGATACTGGTAAAGTTATTTTAATAGAAAAATATGAAGCCGGTTTGCTTACCACAACCATTAATCCCGATACGGTTAAAAAAGAAGAACGTCCTGATGCAGTTACAGCAGTAGAAAAAGAAGCACAGTTTAAAAAAAGTGATAAAGACTGGAGAAAATATTTAACCAGTAATCTTAATGCAGAGGTTGCCCAGGGTTCGCTAAAGGGTGGAATGGTAATGGTAAAATTTGTAGTTAACACTGCTGGCGAATGTACACAAGTACATATGGCAAAATCGGTAGAGTATGTTTTAGATGAAGAAGCCAGGCGTGTAATAGAAAATTCTCCTTTATGGCAACCTGCTGTTCAAAACGGAAGAATTGTAAATGCTTACCGCAGGCAACCGGTCACCTTCAGCAAACAATAGAAAATTAATTTTCAATAAGTTTTGAAAATTCAAAAAACGTATTATCTTTGTGGTATAAATAAATCATCATGAAACTTACCGAAGCAAAAGCACAGTTCATCAGCAGTTGGGGCGCCTTTGGTACGCATTGGGGTATCAACCGCACCATGGCGCAAATACATGCGCTGCTGCTGATAAGTCCTGACCCGATTACGCAGGATGATATTATGGAGCAGCTCAACATTAGCCGTGGTAATGTAAATATGAACACCCGTGATTTAATTGATTGGGGTTTGGTGGATCGTGTGCTTATACCCGGAGAACGCAAAGAGTTTTTCAGCGCCGAAAAAGATATCTGGAAAGTGGCCACACAAATTATTAAGGAAAGAAAAAAACGGGAGCTGGATCCCATGCTTAAATTATTAACCCAACTGGAAAAAATTGACGGCGATAAAAAAGATGCCGCCACCAAACAGTTTATTGATACTGTTGCCGGCATAAGAAAATTTGGTGGCCAGGCCGATAAAATGCTCGACGTAATGATAAAGGCAGATGAGAGTTGGTTTTTGGGTAATATTTTAAAGTTCTTTAAGTAGTTTTTAACATGGTCTGACGTCCCGTCTGACCATGTTAAAAAACCCAAGCTGCTTTTGCAGCTTTTCTTTAGCAATGTATTTTCAAATATTTCTGAAATTATAAAATACACAGTTCATGCGGCAGTTTAAAATAATCGATTTCTGGATAAACGTTGGATTGATTACTTCATCAGTTATAATAAGTATACTGGAAGGAGCAGAAGATTTTTTACATAACAGTTTTCTTTTGGGCTATTTTATTGTGGGAGGATGGCAGGTAATCAGTATGCTGGTACATGTTTTTAACCGTTGCTTTACTTATAAATGAGGAGCAAGATATATTTATCACTGGATTACTCTTATTGCTGTAATCACTATACCCGGTTCCTTTTGGGTTTTAATTGTTGCAGCACCTTTTATGGCAATTTTTTATACCTGGTTATGCTACAGGGAAACTTATATAAAAATGCAACGGCCTTTATCAGTATTAAAATAAAAATCAACAATTATGAAAATTATAATACCCCACTGGTTAATCATTATGGGTGCCATCGGCCAAATGTTTACCGCAATAATTTATCCCTACATCCGCCACGTTGTATTTGATTGGTACAATGATATTAAAAAACTAAAACCCCTTAACCAGGAAATTGCAAAAACTTACGGCCGTTATATCCAGGGTTTAAATTTTTCTTTCGGCCTTATTTCAATTTTATTTACCAGCGATTTAAAAAACGAAACCGGCCTTGCGGTTGCACTAACAGGTTTAATTGCTGCATACTGGACGGGAAAACTAATTACACAGTTTGCTTATTACCCCATGTACGACATTCCTAAAAAAAGAATATTTAAAATTGGCGAAGTATTAATGAACACCATGTTTGTAGCCTTTGCTGTAATTTTTATTTTATTGTTTGTTTCAAATTTAATGGGCTATTTTGGTAAAGCATAAATGAAAAGATTAATAAGTTCCTCACCGTTTAAAATTGCAGCAATAGTTTTCTGCATTGCAATAACAGCTTTTACTCTGAGCCAATATGCAAAATTAATTCAACATCTTATTGCAATTAAATACAATTGGCGGTTTGAGTTGTTGATGGTTATAGGAATGATAGTCTTTCAATACTTTTTTGTTCACAAACAGACTTGGAAAAAAAAATTAGATTATTATTTTCAAATGCTGTTGGTTTCTTGAACAGGCTCAGCTTTACTATGGCTTTTATTATTGGCGAATCATTTTTTTAAAAGTAATGACATTATCAACCTTATCTATTTTTTTAGTGTTGTTGGAATAATGTTTTTTATTCATAAAAAAGTAGTTGCTAAACTTCAGTTGCAGTGGTATTTGTCTTACACCTGGGTTTTGTATCGCCTTATTATTTTAATCTTTATGTTGTAAACTATGAAATAAAAAATCATCATCACCGGAGGCACAGGTTTTACAGGAAAATATCTTACCCAAAAATTTATTGATTTAGGTTACGAAGTAATTATTATCTCCAGGCAAACCAATCATATTAACTGGAATAATTCAGCAGCAATAACTGCAGCACTTGAAAATTCAGCAATGCTCATAAACCTCGCCGGCAAATCGGTTGACTGCAGGTACAACGAAAAAAATAAAAAAGAAATTTTTGATTCAAGAATTAATACTACCAAAATATTAGGCAAAGCAATATTGCAATGTAAAAATCCGCCACCGCTCTGGATAAACTCCAGCACCGCCACCATTTACCGCCATGCGCAAGACCGGCCAATGACGGAAAGTACTGGTGAAATTGGTTCCGGCTTTTCAGTTAATGTTGCCACCAACTGGGAAAAATCTTTTTTCGATTTTAAATTAAAAAATACCCGGCAGGTTGCTTTACGCATGGCCATTGTTTTGGGCAAAGATGGAGGAGTGGTGCAACCCATAAAAAATTTAGTTCGTTTTGGTTTAGGAGGTAAACAGGGCAGCGGTAACCAAATGTTTAGCTGGATACATATTGAAGACTTATATAACATTATTATTTTTATGCAACAACATAAAGAGTTGCAGGGAGTTTTCAATACTTCGGCACCCACTCCGGTAACTAATAAAACATTAATGCAGGTATTCAGAAATAATATGAAAATGCCACTCGGTTTACCCACACCAAAATGGCTTTTAAAAATTGGCGCTGTATTTATTAAAACCGAAACGGAGCTGGTTTTAAAAAGCCGCTGGGTTATTCCTGAAAGTTTATTGCAGGCGGGTTTTGTTTTTAAGTTTAAAACCATTGTCGAAGCACTTAAAAATATTTTAACGGATTAGTAAAATATCAATATCAGCTAATAGAAAAATCAGCCTTAACTTTGCAGTATAAATGAAAGAGCACCCGCTAATATTATTTGATGGCATTTGTAATTTTTGTAACAGCGCAGTAAATTTTGTAATAAAAAAAGATAAGGGGGCTGTTATACATTTTGCCCCATTGCAATCACCCAAGGGCAGGCTATATTTAAAACAATATAACTACCCGGTAAATAATTTAAACTCTTTTGTATTTATTGAAAATAACAATGTATATACAAAATCTACAGCGGCATTAAAAGTATGCAGGCGTTTAAAAGGGTTGTGGCCTTTGTGTTATGGTTTTATTATTGTACCTAAATTTATAAGGGATGGCATATACAGCTGGGTAGCAAAAAACAGGTATAAATGGTTTGGTGTGCGGCAGGAGTGTATGATCCCCACACCCGAAGTAAGATCAAGATTTGTAGGTTAATATTATGACAGCAAAAAAAACATTGGTATTGGGTGCATCTGTTAATCCGGCACGTTACAGCAATCTTGCGGTCCAAAAATTAACAGCATATAATCACCCTGTAGTTGCATTGGGTAAAAAAACCGGCAGCATTGGCAATACCATCATTGAAACCGAAAAAAAAGATTTTGATAATATTGATACGGTTACGCTGTATTTAAATCCACAACACCAGCAGCAGTATTACGATTACATATTTTCCCTGCACCCCAAACGCATTATTTTTAACCCCGGTGCCGAAAATGATGAGCTTGCGGATATGGCAAAAGAAAAAGGCATTATGGCACAGGAAGCCTGCACTTTGGTTTTATTAAGTACCAATCAGTATTAATATTCTACAAACCTTGTAGTAATTTGTCCCAAAATGCTTTACTAGCATGCCTTTTTAAAATAAAATAAATAGCGCCCCGTTCAGGTTATATGTGACTTGTTTATTCAATCACATAAAAAATCCTGACTATGAAACACCCTATACTTTTAACCATCACCCTGCTGTGTACTTTATTTTCTGCAACAGCCTTTTCTCAAAATGCAAACGGAACAAAAGCTCAGCTTTTCAGCAATTTTCCTTCTAAAATAAATTGTTCCGAAACAGAATTAAGTAAAGTATTTGCTGCGGCAGTTAATCAAAACATCAACGTTGCTTTCTCTGATAATTTTTTAATTGACGGTACAGTTACAAGTAATATAGTTAAGTATAATAACCTGCAAACTGTTGTAATAAAATCGCCATTGTTTGCAGATGCAATTTTTGTACTGTCTAAAATTACCAATAGAGATAACAGCATTACTTATGTTGGCCGTATCATTAATAGAAAATATTTTGATGGGTACGAACTCAAAAAAGACAATTTTAATAATTATCAACTTGTAAAAATAGAAACCGATAAAGTAATGCAGGATTGCAGCCATAATTGACCCTGAATAAAAAATACACAGCCTTAAAATATACCTAAATCCACCTTAATGAAAAAACTATACCTTACCCTAAGTCTTACTTTTGCATTATTTTTTTCAATTAAATCTTTCGCAGTACCGCAACTAAACAGTTTGCCCGGTGCAACAGCAGTTATCTTTCTCGATTTTGACGGTCACTATGTTCAAAGCGTTGTTTGGAATGCCGGCTCGCCAATAAACTGTGTTGCAGCTACCATGTCGGAAACACAAATAACAGAAGCATTTAACCGCACTGCAGAAGATTTTCGCCCCTTTGATATTAATATTACAACCGACTCTGCAGTATTTTTAGCTGCACCACTAACTAAACGCATACGCATAATTATTACACCTACAAGTGGCTGGTACGGCGGTGTTGGCGGTGTGGCATACATTGGTTCTTTTGTTTGGGGCGATGATACACCCGGTTTTGTTTTTTGCGACAGGCTTGGGCCCAACAGTCCTAAAATGGTAGGCGAATGCTGCTCACACGAAAGCGGCCATGCTTTGGGGTTATCACACCAGTCAAGATACGATGTTTCAAGTTGTCCTACACCAGTTGAAACCTATCATTCTGGTGCAGGCAGTGGTGAAGATGGCTGGGCACCAATTATGGGCAACAGCTATTATAAAAATATGAGCAGCTGGAATAACGGGCCAACGCCTTATGGTTGTACTAATTTACAGGATCACCTTTCTATGATAACCACCTTAAATGGTTTTGGTTACAGAGCAGATGATTATACCGAAACGATGAATCTATCCACTGCAGCATTATCTGCCGGAAGTTTTACAAAAAACGGAATTATTGCTACCAACACAGACAGGGATGCATTTAAATTAACCTTCTTGCAAAATACCAATTTGCATTTAACAGCAATACCATTTAATGTTGGTGCTAATTATATTGGCGCAAACCTCGATATTAAACTGGAGTTGTATAATGCAGCCGGCATACTTATAAAAACTTATGACCCCGCCGGCAGCATGAGCGTAACTGCCGATACCATGCTGAGTGCCGGAATTTATTATCTTAAAGTTGATGGAACAGGTAATTTAAATGTGGGTGAATATGGCAGCATGGGTTCTTATACTTTAAGTGGATTTACCGGTGCATTGCCCATACATGATGTATCGTTAACCGGTAACAATAATTACAGTAAGCATAACCTTGGCTGGAATATTATTGCAGACGAAGCCATAAAAACAATTACAGTACAAACATCAGTTGACGGTATTAATTATAACAACCTTACAACTGTAAATGCAACAGCTAAAAGCTTTTCTTACAACCCTGCTAAAGGCGCCGAAATTTATTACCGCTTAAAAGTGATATCGGTGCTGGATCAAACAGTGTATTCTAACACAATTGTTTTAAAAGGGCTTAATAAAGAAGATAATATTTTTAAAGTATCAACGTTTATACATAGGGGCTTAACTGTTTATTCGCCGGTAACCCACCAATATATATTGAGTGATATTAATGGCAGAATAATAGGTAAAGGAATTGGGGTAGCGGGGTCGTACAAAATAGATATCAGTAACCAGCCAAATGGCATATATATTATTCAACTGACCAGCAATAATAAAAATCAAACAGAACGGATTTTAAAACAGTAAGGTAGATTCATGTGTAAGTTAAGGGTCAGCGTTAGGGGCTGGCCCTTTTTTATGCAGGGCCCCCAACCCCCTGAAGGCGGCTTTCGGAAAGTTCATAGCTTCTTACTTCTTTTCAATTATCAAATAGTTAATCTTTGTTTTTTTAATACTACTTAAATTCTAAAAACTGTTACAAAGTCCCCTTCAGGGGATTTAGGGGCTGTATTTATTGGGCTTTTCTTAGTAACTTTAGAAAACCCATTTTTATGTTATGGAGAAAATTTAACGGAGACCCCATCCAACTTCCCATTAAAGATGCTGTTGAAAATGCTATTAAAAGAGAAACAGCTAATGGTTTTCATTTAAAAGTTTGTATTGGTACCGACAGCCAGGTAAAAGGCAAAGAAACCGAGTTTGCAACTGTAATTGTTTTTTTACGTGAAGGCCATGGTGGCTTTATGTTTATTCACAACGAAAAAACAACGCACAAGTACAGCATTAAAGAAAGGATGCTGGTAGAAGTTGCAAAAAGCATTGAAATTGCTTACGAACTCTGCAATCTTTTTACGGAGTATAATGTTGATATGGAAGTACATGCCGACATTAACACCAATCCGCAGTTTAAAAGTAATGAGGCCTTACGTGAAGCAATGGGTTACATTTTAGGAATGGGCTTTGCCTTTAAAGCCAAACCCGAAGCATTTGCCAGCAGCAGTTGTGCAAATAAGGTGGTGAATTAAATTTGTACTTTTTTAAAAACGTACGCTGTAGCTAAAAATTACGGATAGTAAATCTGTCGCTCTTATATTTTATATTTTTTCTTTATTCTTCTCTTCAATCAACGCTAAAATTTTATCCCGCCCACTTTTTTTTACAGCACTGCTGCTAAAATACTGCGGTAAAAACTGCCAGGTTTTTTTCATAGCACTAAAAAAATCTTTTATGTTTTTACTTACAATACTTTGGCTTTCTTTATCTGTTTTGGTAAAGATGATGCTGAAAGGCACTTCCCATTTTCTTAATTGATCCATAAATTCCAAATCAATTTTTTGGGGCGAATGGCGGCTGTCTATTAAAACAAAAACCATGGTAAGGTTTTCTCTTTTTCGCAAATAATTTTCAATCATTTGCTCCCAGCGGCGGCGGCTTCGTAAGCTTACTTTTGCAAAACCATAACCGGGCAAATCCACAATATACCAGTTGGCTTTTTTTATTTCTGCCGCATCGGCAGTAGCAGCCGAAGAGGATTCTATTATAAAATGATTGATGAGTTGTGTTTTACCCGGTGCCGATGAAGTTTTGGCAAGCTTTTCAAAATTGCACAGCATATTTATTAAAGAAGATTTGCCTACATTACTTCTACCAATAAACGCATATTCAGGTTTATCTGCTGGCGGGCATTTGGTATAATCGGGGCTGCTGATAACATATTTGGCCCATTTAATTTGCATGCCGCAAAGATAGCTGAGTTTACTGTTTTTATTTGGCAGCTTCTTAACGTCTAAACCCTAAACGACTAAACCCCCGAACTGAAAACCTGTTATCTTTGCATATTATGACCAATTTTGCACATGATACTGTAGTGCCATACAAAAACAGCGACAGCAGCAAAAAGCAGCAGGTAGCTGATATGTTTGATGATATTGCAGTTAAATACGATTTTTTAAACCGCTTTTTAAGCGCAGGTATTGATGTTGGCTGGAGAAAAAAAGCCATCAGGCAGTTGAAGGAATTACATCCCAAAAAAATATTAGATGTGGCAACCGGCACAGCCGATGTGGCCATTATTGCATCGGGTATTTTAAAACCCGAAAAAATTATTGGCATAGATATTAGTGATGGTATGCTGGAAATAGGCAGACAGAAAATTGCAAAACAAGGGTTAAACGGGATTATAGAGTTGTTAAATGGCGACAGCGAAACAATAAATTTTGGAGATGCTACGTTTGATGCCGTAACTGTGGCTTTTGGGGTGCGTAATTTTCAGCACTTGGAGAAGGGATTAAGTGAAATAAAAAGGGTGCTGAAACCGGGAGGAAAATTAGTAGTGCTGGAATTCAGCCAGCCCAAAATGCCAATAGTAAAAAGCATTTACAATTTATATATGAAGGTGATATGCCCCAATGTGGGCAAATTATTCTCTAAAAACCGCAACGCCTATAAATATCTCGACGCATCAATTAAAAAATTTCCTGAAGGCAAAAATTTTACTCAAATCCTGGATAACCTGGGATATTTAAACACTTATAGCAAACCCCTTAGTTTAGGCATATGCAGTATTTATTGCGGTACAAAATAGTGTATACTATTCTCGGTTTAATGCTTTGCCCTTTTTTGAGCAGTGCTCAATTGAGGAACGGACTTAATTTGCCCGATCATGATGATAAGCCTTATCATTTTGGTATTAACCTTGGTTTAAACCGCTCTCACTTCAGCTTTGGCCACCATCCCATTTTTATGCAGCGTGATAGTGTAATGGTGGTAGAAAGTATTAATAGTACCGGCTTAAACTTAGCATGGCTGGTAGATAAAAGATTGAGTGAACATTTTAATCTTCGCACTTATCCGCTTAATTTAACTTTTACCGAAAAGGCTTTTGAGTATAATTTAAAATATCCCGACAGGCCGGGTGGAGAAGATTCCATCACTATAAAAAAAGTGCAATCGATTTCTTTAACGTTGCCTATACAAATAAAATTCAGCAGCGACAGAATAGGAAATTTTAAAGTGTATATGTTAGGCGGCGTAAAAGCAGAATATGATATGGCGGCGAATGCCGGTGCAAAAAAAGCAGAAAATCTTATTAAGCTCAACCGCTTAGATTATGGTGTTGAAGCAGGGTTGGGCTTTCACTTTTATTATCCTTATTTTGTTTTAACAACAGAACTAAAAACTGGCTGGGGCCTCGGCAATTTACATGCCCGTGATAAAGACCTTAAATTCTCCAATGTAATTGATAAGATAAATTCCCGTACCATTACTTTTTCTATAACGGTAGAGTAATTATTTTTTACCTGTAGTTACAGGAACAGGTAAAAATTGTGTTCTTAAAAAATCACTAATCTTTGTAAACAAATGTATCCTTGCAGAGTTGGGGCTGTTATCGCTGATGTTATGTAAATAATCAGGATAGAATAATTCGTCAAACTGTTTACGGTTTTGTATTAATGCCTTGCTTAGCTCCATACTATTTTGAAAATGCACATTATCATCTGCCGTTCCATGCAATAATAATAAACCGCCCTGGTAATTGTTTACAAAATTTACCGGCGATGCATTGTTATAGCCTTCAGCATTTTCGCCGGGTGTTTGCAGCATACGTTCTGCGTACACATTTTCATACAGGCGCCAGTTAGTAACCGGCGCAATGGCAACAGCAGCTTTAAACTGCCCGGCATATTTTGTTGCAGCTAACGCAGCTAAGTAGCCGCCGTAACTCCAACCCATTATGGCAATATTTGCAGTGTCGATACGATAATTATTTTTTAAATAATTCTTAAATGCAATAATGTCTTCCATTTCCACATCACCCGGTTTTTTGTAAGTGGCTTTTCTAAAAGCTTCGCCACGGCCCGGCGTACCCCGTGGATCTATGCAAGCCACCAAATAACCCTGGTTGGCAAGATACCGCATGGTTAAAGTGGCTTTATCATCCCACTTATCTGTTACTTCCTGTTTGCCCTGGCCGCCATATACATAAATTACTACAGGCATTTTTTTTACAGGGGCATCAAAAGGTTTTATAACCCATCCTTTCAAGTCATCTTTTTTATTATTGCTGAAGTTTACAAATTCCGCATTAGGAATTTTGTAGTCACTCATTTTAAATTTCAATTCTTTATTCTCCAGTAATTTTACATTTATAGTACGGCCATCGGTATTATACATTTGTAAAGATGATGGTGTATTTACAGAACTGTAATCATCAATAAAATACCGGTTGTTGGCAGTAATCTGTACATTATGGTAACCATCACCATCGGTTAATTTTTTTCTTTTGGTACCGTCAATATTTATTTTGTACAAATGTTTTTCTCTTACACCCGATTCGTTGCCGGTATAATATATATCCCCACTGCCTTCATTCACTGATTTAATTTCAAACACATCCCAATCGCCTTTGATTATTTTTATTTTTTTTGCTGTAGCTAAATTTACTTCGTAGATCTGGTTGTAACCACTGTCTTCACTAAGCCATAAAAAACTATTACGGCTGGGCAAAAAATAAATATTATTTGCCTGCACTTTTATATAATCAGGTTTTGTTTCGGTAAAAATAATTTTTGTGTTGCCGGTTTTTATTTCGGCACGTAACAGATCTAATTTTGTTTGCGTTCTGTTTAAACGCTGCACATACAAGGCTTTATTATCGGGTTGCCATTTAATGCCGGTAACATATTGGTTGGGGTTTAATCCCAAATCAACCGGTGTCATTATTTTATTTTTAATGTTGTAAATAAAAACCGAAACCTCCGGCACCATTTCGCCGGCTTTGGGGTAACGCTGTTTATTTGTTTCAGGGTAAACCCTGTCGTAATAAGAAATGGGAAAATATTTTACAGCGGTTTCATTAAAACGTAGAAAGGCAATGTACTCGCCGTCGGGGCTCCATTGATATGCCTGCATCATACCAAAATTATTTTCGTACAACGCATCGGCCATACCATATAAATTTTGCCCCATGGCACCATCAAAGGTTACGGGCTGTACCATATCTGTTTGCAGATCTTTTATAAACAAATTCCCTTCTCTTATGTAAGCTAATTTTTTACTGTCGGGAGAAAAGCTGCTGTACCATTGTTTACCTTCTGCACTAACGGTTTTCATTACTTTTTTAGGGATATCCCATACATAATTAAACTCTTTGGTAGAAGTATTGAAGAGCGGTTCTATTTGTGTTTTAATTAAAATTTTAGAATCGTCAGGAGAAAATTCATAATCTTCAAAAAAAGTAAAGGTGATAGGAGAAGTATCGCCGGCCTGTTTTATTTGATTGGTAAAAGGGGTGTCGATTATTTTACCGGTTTCAAAATCTAAAGAAAAAATCATTTCCAGATTTTTTTCCGGCCGGGCTTCAATAAATGCAAACCGGTTTACGGTATGCATCATGTGGGTTTGTTTTTTCTTCTCATCAAAAAAACCACACCAGATACCATCTAACGGTAAATTGAGTTTTTCTTTTTTTTGTGCACCCGATGAAATACAGAGCAAAATAAAAGCAGCTGTTATGGAAATAGTTTTTTTCATTGGAAAGTGTGGGTTAATGCTTTGATCTTTTTTTATTAAAAATCGTAATCTCTTTTAAACATATTTAAACGAACGCCTGCAGTAACTAAACTGGTATTGGTTTGTTTGGCAATGCTTGCAATTTTATAAGTTCTGTATTGAAAAGAAAGATCAAAATACAAATTTTGTCTTACTTCGTAAGAAACCTGGAACATTCCGTTAAAGCAGGTAGCTTTATCGCCGCTGCCCACTTTAAAACCAGTTTGCCTTGGCCTTGTGGTATAATCTTTAAAAGGGCTGCTGCCAAAATTTCTGCCGGCACTGTCTAGCCCCTGGTAAAAATAAATTGCTTTTGCAGTGATATACCATTTTGGCGAAGGCTGATAATTAATTACGGTTAGCACTTCCTGAAAGTTGGCCCCCAGCGGATGCGCCAGCGGCTGATTGTAATGTGTATAGTTTGAAATAGTATCATTATGCGAATAAGTGAATGGCCTTACACGGTTCATTTCTACCTGCACATCCAAATTGCGTACGCCAAAAGCATCTACATATTTTGCACCCAGTTGTATGCCAAATTTATTTACCCAGCTGGTGGGGTTATTTTTTACTTCCGATAAAATAAATTCATCTAATAAAAACTGCCCGTAAAATTGCGCCTTGTGGGCAACGTTAGCTTTAAAATCTAATCCGGCAACGGCATTATCGGGGCTGCCCACAGTGCCTTCAATATGGCGGTAAAAAATTATCGGGTTTAAATATTGAAAATCAAAACGGTTTTTTCTGCCGAATATAACGCCTTCAAATAGCCCAATATTAAGCCACTTGGTTACGTTCATGCTCAGGTGATGCATGGCGGCATATTTCCTGTCTAACAAAGTATCGCCACTTTTTTTAAATTGCGGCATCAGCTCCATAAATAAATTCTGGTAATTAAATTTCCAGATTTTAGTGTTGAATTTTAAAAATAAATTACTGTTGCCCCAGTCGCTTAAAAATAAACTGCGGTAACCATTGCCAATAAAATTTTTATCGTAACCAAACTGCACATCTACATAATTTTTTACTGCAGCAAATGTAATATACCCTCTTGCATCAAAATAATCAACACCGGCAGTTTTAAAAGGTTTGTAAAAACCTACGCCGGGCACTGCCCTGAATTTATTTACCTGCTGCTGAAAAAATTGTGGCCCACGCTCCTGGTTATCGGTAAGGTAAGTGGAGAAACCAATTTTATTGCCGATTAAACCACGGGCTGTAATGCCACGGCTGTTTAAAAATATCGATTTGTTATAGCCACTTTCAAAACCCTGCTGAAATTGAATTACCGGGTTTATTGCTAAAAAGAAATCCTTATTTTTTACTTCAATAAAATTTGCCTTTGTTTTATAAAATGATCTGAACAGGGCTTTCTTACTCATAAAATTTTCTGTCTTTCCCGTTACCCATTCCGTATTATTCATTAAAAAGCTGTTCAGGTTGTATTCATCCACAGGCGTAAGGTCCAGATCTGTCCACTCCCAATATTTATCTCTTCCGGTGCTGTCGGCGTAACCCATTCTTGCACTATCTAAAAATTCGGCCTGGCGTACAATGGCTTTGCGGTTAAAGGGTCTTAATGTACTAAAGTTGAGGTGCGTATTGGTTTGCTGCTTAATTTCCAGCCGTTCTACAAAATGAATATCTTTAGCGCCCTGGTTAGTGTAGGTAGATTGTGCTGTTGCAAAAACAGGACAAATAAAAAACAGCAGTTTGAAAAAGCTTTTAATAATTTGCATTTAAATATTTTATTTTTAACGGTACAGTAATTTCAAGATATGCAAAAATACCTTTTTAAAAACATTCAGGTTGTAAATGAGGGAAAAATAAAAACATTGGATGTTTTAACCAATGGCGAACGTATAGAACGTGTGGGCAACAGTATTGATGCCAAAGGCAATTTGATAGAAATTAATGGAGAAGGAAAGCATCTTTTTCCGGGTGTGATAGACGACCAGGTGCATTTTAGGGAGCCGGGACTTACACACAAAGCAACTATTTATACCGAAAGTAAAGCTGCTGTAGCCGGTGGCGTTACCAGTTTTATGGAAATGCCCAACACCATTCCCAATGCATTAACTGTTGAATTGTTAGAGGATAAATACAAGATTGCTGCACAAACTTCTTTAGCCAATTATTCTTTTTTTATGGGCACCAGCAATAGTAATGCTGACGAAGTGCTTAAAATGAATGCCCATAAAAAAAACGTGTGCGGTGTAAAAATATTTATGGGAGCCAGTACCGGCAATATGCTGGTGGACAGCCATACGGCACTGGATAAAATTTTCAGCGAAAGCGAAATGCTGATAGCAACACATTGCGAAGACGAAAGAATTATTAAACAGAACTATGAAAAAATAAAAAAAGGAAAAGAAATTTTAACAGCAGCCGATCATCCATTAATAAGAAATGAAGAAGCCTGTTACGAAAGTTCGTTAACGGCCATACAGTTTGCAAAAAAATACAACAGCCGTTTACACATTCTCCATATCTCAACAGAAAAAGAATTACAGTTGTTTGGCAATATGGTTCCTTTAAAAGATAAAAGAATAACAGCCGAAGTTTGTGTGCATCATTTACATTTTACGGCAGATGATTACGAACAACTAGGCTATAAAATAAAATGCAACCCTGCCATAAAAGCACCGCATAATAAAGAAGCGTTGTGGAAAGCATTGCTGGATGACAGGCTGGATGTTATAGCCACTGATCATGCACCGCATTTGCTTTCTGAAAAAGGATACAGTAACAATTTTCAGAGTGCGGCCCCTTCCCATTCGGGGAAGGATGGGATGGGGCTTGGTGACTATGAGCATGCCCATGCAGGATTACCTTTAGTGCAGCATCCATTATTAATGATGTTGCATCATTACCGGGATGGAAGGATAAGCCTTACAAAAATTGCAGAAAAAATGAGCCATGCCGTTGCCGATTGTTTTGAAATAGAACAACGTGGTTATATAAGAGAAGGGTATTTTGCCGATTTGGTTATGGTGGATATGAATAAACCCCATACCGTAACCAAAGAAAATATTTTATACAAATGCGGCTGGAGCCCTTTAGAGAATTTTACCTTTAATGCATCTATAGAAAAAACAATGGTAAGCGGCCAGTTGGTGTATAACAATGGCGTGTGGAATGAAAGTGTAAAAGGCAAACGTTTAAAATTTAACAGGTAACATAATTTATAAACTAAAATAAGCCCCTTTAGGGGTTTGGGGCATGCAGGCAGATAAAACAACGCTTACCGATCTATCTATTTTTAATATTGAAGAAGAGCAATCTGTTTTTCATTATTTAAATTTTACCCGTACAATTGGCGGTAAAGAATGGCTGCGTTATTTTTTAAATACGCCTTTCGGCAGCATAAAAGATATTACCGAAACACAGCTGACCATAAAAAAAATTATTTCCGTTAACGCCCAATGGCAAAATACATTGGTAAGCAACGGCACCATAATGGTAGTTGAAAAATTTTACGAAACAGGCATCGAAGAAATTCCGCATAACCCCAATTACATCAGCAGTGTTTATTACAGCGTTTTTAGCGCACCAGATTTTTCTTTTATCCGCTACTCGGTAAAACATTTTAAAGATTTTTTTATTGGCTTGCAGCAGGTAATTGATTTATTACAGGCTGAAAATAATCCGCCATTATTACAAACTTTGGTGGAGCAAATAAAAATACGCCTTAACAAACCCGGCCTGCAGGCAATGCTGCAGTTTGATGACAGTAAAGAAATATCCAAACAACAATTGCTGGCGCTGGGCCATTTTTTAAAAAGAAGATTTAAGCATGAAGCACTGGAGCTGATAGAAATTTACAGCCGCCTTGATGCGTTTTACAGTATGGCCTGCGCCTGCAATAAATATAATTTATGCTTTCCCACTTTTATTGATGCGGAGGTGCCGGTGATAAAAGCGGCAGCATTATTTCATCCCTTGTTGCCTACGCCGGTATCGTACGACGTTACGTTACACCAAAAAGAAAATTTTTTATTTTTAACCGGGGCCAACATGGGTGGCAAAAGCACTTTTATAAAAGCGGTTGGTGTTGCTGTTTATTTGGCACATACGGGCATGGGTGTACCGGCGCAGGAAATGCAGTTAACTTTATTTGATGGCCTGCTCAGTAATATTAACGTAGTGGATAATATTGTACAGGGCGAAAGTTATTTTTTTAACGAAGTGCAGCGCATTCGCAAAACGATCGATAAAATAAGCGACGGCAAAAAATGGCTGATATTAATTGACGAACTCTTTAAAGGCACCAACGTACAGGATGCCATGAAGTGCAGCAGCACGGTAATTGAAGGCCTGCTTAAAATAAAAAATTCTTTATTCATCCTCTCTACACATTTATACGAAATTGGCGAAGGCTTAAAAAAATACCCCAACATACAATTTAAATATTTTGAAACTTCTGTTGCCAACGACCAGTTGTATTTTAGTTACCAGTTAAAAGATGGCATCATCAACGACAGGCTGGGTTATTTAATTTTGAAGAGAGAAGGTGTGGTGGATATGCTGGAGAAGTTGTAGGTAATTTGATATATTTTAATGGTTAGTAAGATGATTAAAGATTTAAAAAATGTAAATACTGTAATTGATTTAAGCAAAATCGATGGAGTAGCTTTTGGCAAACTAAGAGTTTCCTTTAAATCATACTCGAAAAAAAATATTTTAAAATTAGCAAGTATTTTAAAAAATGATGAAATAGAAAGTAAAACAGTTCGCTCATTTTTTTACTATAAATTAACATGCAAAATTGATTTAATTGATAAGTTTTGTGAATCTGAATATCAAACTATTGTTGGCAAATTTTCCATCTTAGCTTCAAAATGTTTTGTTTATTTGGATGTTATGGGGGTTGAATAAATATTAATACTATGCTATAACAAATAAATAATAATTCATTCGACCAACAGCCGTGGTGAATGAGCAGTTGTATTTTAGTTACCAGTTAAAAGATGGTATTAGTAACGACCGGTTGGGTTATTTGATTTTGAAGAGGGAAGGTGTGGTGGAGATGCTGGAGAAGTTGTAGGTTTTTTTTGAGCCGGGCTTAAGGAATTCTATTTGGCTGCAGTGGCGTCGCACTCTTGTACAGAATAACTTTATTGAGCTTTAATGATGTAGAATTGTTTTGGAATCATAAACAATGGCTAGGAAAAAAATATGGATTTTTAATTGCTTAAGACATAATTAACAATGAAAATTTTTAAATCTTTTCTTATTGCTTTTCCTCTGCTCATAATTTTTATTGCATGCCGGGACAATGTAAGAGAAAATATTTTGACTAACAACAGTATTAAATATTGGGATTGGTACAATTATCCGATTGATGGTAGAGAAGGTGCTTATAGTTTTTCTACAGGCAATAAGTGCAGATCTTACGTTTATGATCGCAAAGGAGAACGCTGGATTTTTTATTCTGGAGATATTGTGTATAGCGATTCAAGCTGGCATTTTTCGGGAGATAATTCTTTATTTGTAGAGGGTTTTGAAAGGCGAATTTTAAAATTTACTGCGGATACAATTATTTTACAAAATATTAAAAATTTGGATAGTATTTTATTGATAAGGTCTCAAGTGCAGTCAATTGATTAATACTGTTGACTCTTCACCAGTAGGATGAGATTAAATAATACAAGTTTATGAACGCTTCAGAGTTTATTAGTAAATTAAATAGTTTGGCATTTGATGAGTCAAACCTGCATAGAAATGGATTTAGCGATAATTATTCTAAATCCTTAATTGAGGCATTCTATCCTCAAAAGACTAATGAGAACTCCTTAAGTAATAATATTATTATACAATTAATTGAGGAATATAAGTGTGCTTGTATTAGCATCGCTAGTTCAATATCTTTTAATGAAGAGGTAAGTGAAACTGATAGGTTTGTTCTGATAGGATGGGTATTTGGAGAAGATTTATTGGCAATTGATAAATCAAATGCAGAAATTGTAATACTAGCATATTGGGATTATGATTTAGTAACATTTCATTGTGCGGCAAATAGTGATAAATTTCTGGAAGCTTTTTTGATTCACGGAATATGTCCCTTGGATATAATTTTTGAAATGAAGGAAGACCAATGGATTTATAATATTAACAAAGCAAATGAAGCCGCTACAGCTGCTGGTGGCGGTAAGTATTTAAAATTTTGGATGGCTTTATATCCAACTGATATTGGAAAATCTGATGAAACAAATAAAGGCAGATTTTTAAATTAATTCATCTTATGCTTCGCAGATGCATGTGTATGCAATCAATAGCACACAAAATTCCTTTCACCTCTTCTCCCTCACCTCAACCACTTCCACATCAAACACCAAGGTACTGTTCGGCGGTATATCAGTTGCAAATGTGCGTATGCCATAAGCACTGCCCGAGGGAATGAACAACCTTATTTTACCACCCACTTTACATTGCGGCACACCAATTTGCCAACCTCTGATTAAACGGCTTAAAGGAAAAGTGGCCGGCTTTTCTTTGGTTTCATCAAATATGCTGCCATCGCTAAACAGCCAGCCTTTGTAAAATATTACTACGGTGTCGGTAATGTTTACCAATCTTCCAGTGCCTTCTTTTATGTGCTGATAAAAAATACCTTCTTTGTAAGTAACACTGTCTTTAGGCAGTTTAGTAATTAAATTTTCTTCTTCAATTTTTTGTTGTGCTGCGCTGTCGATATTGCTCATCGGCCGCAGCACGGGTGGTTTTGTAGTTTGGCTGTCTAATGCCTTCCAGGTATTATTGCTGCGTAACAACCAGCGGTTGCTGAAGGTGGCTGCATATTTTTTAGTATTGGTGTTAGCTGCCCGGATATTTTTTATTCCTGCGGTGTCATTAAAAGTTTGTGTGGCAAGAAGCTTCCATTTATTTTCTTTAGGAAAAAAGATATAGCCCGAGTAAAGCCTTGTGCTTGATGCAGAATCGATAGCGGTTAACAATAGCAGCTTATAAGTTTCGTTGTATTTCCAATCGTATGACCATTGCTGCATGGTAGGTTTCAGTTCAAGATGATCACTAAAATGCCAATCTATTGTTTTTTTGGTTTTATTTTTCATTAACCCTAAAAAATTATGATCAGCAATAATAAAAGCACCCATTCGCTTGGGATTTTTTTTATTCACCATAATAACATCGGTAATAAAGCCAGTTGCCTTTATGGAATCAGGGATTGTATAAAATCCTTCCCGCTTTTGATTTTGCGCCAATAATGAAGTAGAAATAATGATGGTGAAGAAAAGCAATAGTAGCAGTTTCATAAAAGATGTTTTAGTAAAAATAATATTAAATAAGAAGTTGTTTTAGTTTTTTAATTGTTCTTTAAAAACAAAGCATTCTACTATCACCCCTTCGGGGTTTACTGCAATTATTAATTGTTCACTACATTAATGTTAGCCTTTCAGGCTTTAAAATCCTTAAGGGATGATATTAATATAGTAATTGCGGAATGAAAACCATAACCCCGAAGGGGTGACATTAGGTTTGTGGTATTTAAATTATTAAATTCCCAATTCCAGTTCTCTTTCCTTTGAAGTCACGATTTATTGGGAGTGGTGAGGTCATTACAAAATGCTTAGCTTAATAATATTGACCTATGGTGCTTGGTTGTTTTATCGTAGCCTGTATCTCTCATCGGCATAGTGAGGGATAAAAATTTAACGTAGCAAATTGCGATATCAAATAAGCAGAGAAAAAAAACTATATCAGCAATACAATATTTAAAAATACCTGCTTCAATAATTCGCTTCGGTAAAAAGCCGAATAAAGATTTTCTGCTCAATGGCTGCCGGATTGCAGCGGAAATCCTTTTGTGAGGCACGAAACAAAAGATTGAAGCGTAAAGCTCCCGAAATAATCGGGACAGGCGGAACCAAAGTTTATTTTTTAGGTATTGCCCACAGCCCCAAATTTTCCTTAATTTCAGTTTTATTATTTTAAATTATGTTAGTTAAAACTTTCGGCAGTGCAGTTTACGGAGTAGAGGCCATTACCATTACTGTTGAAGTAAGTGTAAACAACCAGGGTAAAGATTATTTTATTGTAGGCCTGCCCGATAGCGCCGTTAAAGAAAGTTTGCAAAGGGTGGAGAGTGCCATTAAGAGCAATCATTATTTTATGCCACGTACTAAGTTAGTGGTAAACCTTGCGCCTGCGGACATACGAAAAACCGGAACTGCTTTTGATCTGCCCATTGCCATAGGTACATTAGGTGCAACAGAGCAAATTGAAAATGTAGAAAAATTAAGTGAGTATGTAATTATGGGGGAGCTGAGTTTGGATGGAGAAATACGCCCCATAAAAGGCGCCTTGCCAATTGCCATACAAGCCCGTAAAGAAGGTTTTAAAGGATTGATGCTACCTAAACAAAATGCAAGAGAGGGTGCAATGGTGAACAACTTAAATGTGTATGGCGTGGGCCACATTAATGAAGTGATCGATTTTTTTAAAGATGAAAATTCTTTACAACCAACAATAGTAAATACAAGAGAAGAATTTGCGAATGCACAAATTGATTTTGAAATTGATTTTTGCGATGTGAAGGGGCAGGAAAATATTAAACGGGCTTTGGAGATTGCTGCAGCAGGCGGACATAACGCCATTTTAATTGGTCCGCCCGGTGCAGGAAAAACAATGCTGGCAAAACGTTTACCTACCATATTGCCGCCACTAAGTTTGCAGGAAGCATTGGAGACCACAAAAATTCATAGCGTTGCAGGTAAGTTGCCTGAGAATGCAACTATAATTTCTAAGCGGCCTTTTCGTTCGCCGCACCATACAATTAGTGATGTTGCTTTAGTTGGCGGTGGTGGCAATCCACAACCCGGCGAAATTTCTTTAGCTCATAATGGTGTATTGTTTTTAGATGAACTGCCCGAATTTAAAAGAACAGTTTTGGAAGTTATGCGTCAACCAATGGAAGAAAGAAAAGTAACTATCAGCAGGGCAAAAGCTGCATTAGATTTTCCTGCAAGTTTTATGTTGATCGCATCTATGAATCCGTGCCCCTGTGGTTTTTTTAATCATCCTGAAAAAGAATGTACCTGCGGCCCGGGCATTGTACAAAAATATTTAAGCCGTATATCGGGCCCGTTGTTAGACAGGATTGATCTGCATGTAGAAGTAACGCCTGTTGCGTTCAGTGAATTATCATCTACCCAACAATACGAAAAAAGTAAAAGTATAAGAGAACGGGTAATTAAAGCAAGAGATATACAGCACGAAAGATATAAGAATAATGAAGGTGTGTATGCCAATGCACAAATGAGCAGCAAGCAATTAAAAGAAATTTGTATCATCAGCACCGCCGGGCAAAATTTATTAAAAGTGGCGATGGAAAAATTAAATCTTTCTGCCCGTGCTTACGACAGAATTTTAAAAGTAAGCCGCACCATTGCCGATCTTGCTGCCAGCGAAGATATAAAGCCGGAGCATTTGGCCGAAGCTATTCAATATAGAAGTTTGGACAGGGAAGGGTGGGGAGCGTAAGTTTTAATGGATAATTTTTTAATGGATAATTAATAATGTTTCTAATTCATTAGAACATTCGAGTTACGGAAATTATCCATTATTTCATTATCAATTATCCATTATTCATTGTTCCCCTCTGCCATCTTGCCATAATTAATTTACTTGTACGATATTTGCTTTCCTGAATACTCGTCTGTTTCTATAAATTTTATTTATGAAGATTTTACTGCACTATCTTAAGCCGCACAAATGGCTTGTTGTGTTAACCCTTTTTTTAGCTACCATCAATATTGGTTTTTCTTTGATTGATCCTATTATTTTAGGTAAGCTGATCAACTTAGCTAACTACCACCAAAATACCAGCAACCTGGTTGAGCAGGATTATTTTTGGGGAAAGTTTGACTGGATAAATAAATTAGGAAGAAAAGAAACACTGTATGGTATTGTTTGGTTGCTTACTGCTTCCATTTCTGTTGCTATGATCAGCCGGATTGCAAAAAATTTCCAGGATTATTTTTTACAGGTTGTAATACAAAAATTTGGCGCAAAAGTTTTTACGGATGGGTTACAACACGCCATGAAATTACCTTACCAGGAATTTGAAGACCAGCGCAGTGGCGAAACACTTTCGGTTTTAACTAAAGTAAGAACCGATGTAGAAAAATTTATGATCAGCTGTATCAATATTTTGTTTGGTATAATTGTAGGAATTGTTTTTGTCTTTGTTTATGCAGCACTTTTTATTCACTGGAGTATACCGGTAGCATATCTTGTAGGAATTTTTGTGTTAACGATGATCACTAACCTGCTGAGCAAAAAAATTAAAGTAATACAAAAAACCATTGTGGGGCAAACCACTGCACTGGCAGGTTCCACTACAGAATCGTTAAGAAATATTGAACTGGTAAAAAGTCTTGGCCTTACACAGCAGGAAGTAGGCAGGTTGAATAAAAATACCTATAAAATTTTGGGGCTGGAGTTAACTAAAGTAAAACGCATACGCAGTATAAGTTTTATACAGGGCACACTTGTAAATACGTTGCGCCAGGTAATTTTATTTATTTTAATGTGGTTGATTTTTCATAAGCAGATGGATGCCGGCCAGTTGGTTACCATGCAGATATTTTCGTTTTTTGTTTTTGGCCCGTTGCAGGAAATAGGTAATATTTTATTAAGTTATCGTGAGGCCGAAGCTTCGTTAAATAATTTTCATAACCTGATGCAGAAGGCGCCGGAGCTGGAACCGCTTAAACCAAAGCCATTGGGCAGCATTGAAACTTTATCTTTTAAAAACGTGGCCTTCCGCCATCAAACAGCGTCGCAAAAAGCTATCGATAATATTAGTTTTGATGCAAAGCTGGGTGAAACAATTGCCTTTGTTGGCCCCAGCGGTAGCGGTAAATCTACCTTAATGAAATTATTGGTAGGATTATACCGGCCAAAGGAAGGAAAAATATTGTATAATAATTTAGATGAAACAGAAATACATTTTGATGACTTAAGAAACCAGATCGGTTTTGTAACACAAGATACCAATTTATTCAGCGGCACTATAAAAGAAAATTTATTGTTTGTTAATCCAAAAGCGGATGATGCATTGCTGAATGATGCACTGCAAAAAGCAAGCTGTACTAATTTAGTTGCCCGTGCCGAAAAAGGATTAGACACCATGATTGGTGAAGGCGGATTAAAATTAAGCGGTGGAGAAAAACAACGTTTATCTATTGCACGTGCCTTATTGCGCAAACCGCATTTATTAATTTTTGATGAAGCTACATCGGCACTGGATTCTTTAACTGAAGAAGAAATTACTAATACCATTCGTGATATTTCAGCATCGAAAGAACAAATAACTATTTTAATTGCACACCGTTTAAGTACTATAATGCATGCCGACAGGATTTATGTTTTAGAAAAAGGAGAAGTAGTAGAAACCGGCACACACGAATCTTTACTTGAAGAAAAAGGATTGTACTTTGCTATGTGGCGCCAGCAAATTGGCGAGAGAAAAAAAATAACTACCACCTGATAAAAAATAATTATGTCAGTAACATTAATAGGATTTATTGGTACAGCTGCAGGTTTTGTTTCTACCATTACTTTTTTACCACAGGTAATAAAAATTTGGAAAACAAAATCGGCGAAAGATCTTTCTTCTCTTACCTTATTTTTTTTATTTTTAAATGTTTCGCTCTGGTTGTTGTATGGCATTCTTATAAACGATTACCCAATCATGGCCACTAATGGCATTGTGCTTTCTATGATTATTGCCATGATATATTTTAAGTGGAAGTTTGACAAAAAGTAAAATCAATTAGACACTAAAATCATACTGTCAGGCCTGAGGCACTCACAAAATTTTTTTTAAGCTCTTTGCAAATGACAAAACTTCTATTCCATTGGAGTGTCAGGCTGAGCTTGTCGAAGCCGTTGTGCTTCTTTAGAGCCGGTTTCGACAGGCTCAACCTGACATTTTTTTAATCGGATAGATCCAATATCTTATTGGCATAACGTCCCTTTTTAATTGGGTATCTTTGCAGCATGACAGCAGTAAAAAAACCGAAGCCCAATAATTTATGGAGCATTGTTACCATGAAATGCCCACGATGCAGGCGTGGCCCTATGTTTAACGACAGCAATGCTTACCGTAAATTAAAACTCTCTCACATTTTTGATATGCCAGAGCATTGCCCTGTATGCAACCAAAAATACGATTTGGAAAATGGCTTTTGGTATGGCACCGGTTATGTAAGTTATGCTTTGGCTGTAGCCATTTCTGTCGCAACTTTTGTTGCTTGGTTCGTTTTAATCGGTGTATCTACAGAAGATAACCGTATTTTTTGGTGGCTGGGATTAAATATACTTTTCTTAATTGTAATACAGCCCTGGCTCATGCGGATAAGCCGTGTATTGTATATCCGTTTTTTTGTTAGCTATGATGAGGATTTTGAAAAACACAAACCTACAGAGTTTGATTTTTAGCTTTCAGTATTTTTAAAAATATCATTAAATATATTTCCTTTACTTAATTCTTCAATATCACTCAACTGCAATTCAATTGCTTTGGTACTTTTATTAATTTCTATTAATGAAAATATAATGGAACCCAGCAAAAAAATAAGGCTTGCTGCAAATATCCAGTGCGATACTTGCACCCAGCCCCTGAAAATTGCATACATACACAAAACGCAGCACAAAAAACTCATAATGCCGAGGCCCTGCATGTAACGGATAAGGTTAAGCCGGCTGCGGATATTTTTTATCTGGTTTAAAATATTTTTTTCTTTTTCGCCATGCTGGTATTCATCATGCAGTTTTCTTACTAAACTTGCCAGCGATAAAAAACGGTTGGTGTAAGCCAGCATTAATAAAGTAATGGCGGGAAAAAGTAATGCCGGTGTGTTGATGTTTATTTCTAACATATAATAAATGTACAGCAGAATTTTTTTATATGCATACATTTATTAAGTCAAGATAGAATTAATGCCAATCAGACATTGAAGGAATACTGTCAGCCTGAGCTTGTCGAAGGCGGGTTGGCCACCGCACCGGTTTCGACAAGCTCAACCTGACATTTTTTTTAACCGGGTAGATTCAATATCTAATGGGTAAAATATGAAAATGTATTGTGTATTATTTATCTTTTAATAGTATTATTGCAACCTGCTTTTTTTGGCCAAATATTAATTAATGAAAAATAAAGGTCTTGTCACTGTTCATGCTGTTGCCGGTTTGTTTGCTGGTATTTTTGTTTTAGCCCTGTCTTTGTCGGGAGCAATATTGGTCTTTCAGGATAACATTGATGCGGTGCAAAAGCCGTTTTTTCTTCCCCTTAAAACAGGCAACAAAATATTATCAGTTGACAGTTGCTATACATTAGCGCAGCAAAAATATCCGCATGCCGTTATAAGCAGTTGTGCTGTTGCTGAAAATAATCAGCAGGCATTTTCTTTTTCTATTTATGATTCCTCTTATAAAAATGGCACAAAAGCGTTGCAGGTTTTTGTACATCCGCAAACAGGAAGCATTTTAAAAATAAGAGGCGGCAGCGAAGATTTTAAAAATAATTTTATGGGTTGGCTTTCCAAATTCCATAATTCATTTCATGCAGGTAAAAAAGGTGAATGGCTTTTAGGTTTTTTTGCCCTGGTTTTTTTAATAAGTATTCTAACAGGAATTATTATTTACAGAAAAAATATTATTACAGTTGTATTATTTAAAAAAGCAGTTTGGAAAAAAAACAATCTTCATCAAATAATTGGCACCTGGGCACTGCTGTTTAATTTAATGATTGGTATTACAGGCTTTTGGATGCAGCGGTATGTTTTTAAAAAAGAATTTTATCAAAGCAATGATTGGGTAAACACTATAAAACCTTCACCCAGTTTGTTTTTTAATTTTGATTCGGCATATAATAATTTGCAAAAGCTTCATCCCAATTTTACAGGTCATGTAATTTATTTTGCTCAAAGCAAAAAAGGTAAAACAGCTGTTTATGGCAGTAATAACACCAATGCTTTTATCCACTCTAAAAAATTTGCCGATGTTATTTTTTTAGACAGCACAGGTAATATTTCAAAAACAAGATTTATAAATGAAATAGACGCAGCCGACAGGTATGACATTATAAACTCTCAACTGCACATGGGTAAATATGGCGGCATGCCCATAAAAATTATTTACAGCTTATTTGGTTTATCATCTGCATTACTAAGCATCACGGGTTTTTTATTGTGGGTAAAGAGAAGAAAAAAATAAGTTAATAAGATTTCTAAACCTCATTAACTTATTTGTATTATCTGCGCTATCTGCGAAATCAGCGGACAACTAAAGAGTAAAACTCAGGGGTATATTTAATTTAACACTAAAATTTCTTCCCATATTAAAAACACCTGTTCTGCCTGTGGCTAAATTTTCAGCAGCATATTTTAAACGGCTTAAATGATTTTGATAAGCCATATCAGTAATATTTATAGCACTAAAATTTAAAGTAAATAATTGATTTCCTTTTTTTGAAATAAAGTCGGCACCAATACCTGCGTTAAGCAAAGTATAACCCGGCGTTTTTGTTTCGGTATTGTATGCAGTAAAAATGTTGTTTTGTCTGAATGTATTATCCAGCTCCACTTTTGCATAAAAATTTTGAACACCCTTACTTATTTTTTTAAAATCTCCCCTGAATTCTGTTACTAATTTTGGTGCAGGAATAAAAGGAATATTTTTAGACCCTTCAATAGCTTGGGCAAACTTTCCATTTACGAATGAAAATGTATTTTGAATATGCAACCAATCCAATGGGTGCGGATGAATATCCACTGTGGCCTCAAAGCCTGCCAAAGATGCTTTACGCTGATCGAATTTAAAACCAGTTAATAAATCGCCGTTCACATTAACTAAACTGTCTCCGCCAAGTGCAGATTCTAATTTTCTGTAAAAAATAAAATCATCAAAGCTGTTTAAAAATGCAGTTATGCCAAAAGATATATGCTCTGCGTTGTATTCTAACCCACCATCAAATTGTAAACTGGTTTCACTTTTTAAATTGGCATCACCGTACTCGTAACGTATAGTGCCTTCGTGTGCGCCATTGCTTGCCAGCTCAGGAATGCTGGGTGCTCTGAAGCCTCTTGCCGCATTAAATTTTATATTTAATTTTTCTGTTAGCTGCGATGCTAAACCCACACTGCCCGAAAAGTTGGAAAAAGATTTTGTAAACGCTGCACCTTTTACACTTCCACCATCAAGCAAATCTTTTATCGATGCATTCCTGCTGTCGTATCTAACACCACCGCTTAGTGTGGTTTTTTTAATTGTTTTTTGTGTGTAAACATAAGTGCCAATATCAAATAAATTATAATCAGGTATTAATTGCTCCACACCTTTATTGGTATTATTTTGCTGCATACCATTTACACCAATAGAAGTTTTCCAATTATTTTTTTCTGCAAAATGAAACTGACCGGTGTAGGTAATTGTTTTTAAATCGAAAAATAAAGCCCTTTCATTTAAGTCATCAATATTACCAAACTCTTCTCTTTGGTTATTTTGAAAACCAATGTTAAAAGCCAAACGGTTGTTGTTTATTTTTATACTGTTATCAGTAGCAATTTTAAAATGCCTGATATGCTGATAAGGAATTTGTGGTGTGGTACTTTTAAAATCTGCATCGGTTGCCCTGGTATCGCCGCCACCGGCAACTGGTTTAATAAAATAGCCGTCGGCATCTCTATCTCCTTCTGTTAAACCTGCTTTTAAATTAAAATTACTTACTAACAGATGGGTGTAGCCCCAGTTGCCATTGTATCCAACATAACCACCAATATTATGTTCGTTGAATTTTGAATTGTGCACAGGCCCATCGTATTTATTTTTATAATCACCTGCCGCTTTGTTGGAAGAATATAAATTCCAGTTGAAACCATTTTTATTGCCTCCAATATTTGCATTAAGCGTTCTTAATTTATTATTGGTTTGAAAATTACTGGAAATATTTGCTTTTATAGTATTGTTTTGCACTGGCACATTGGTAACAATATTTACCACCCCGGCCATTGCATCGCTGCCATAAATTATTGAAGCCGGACCTTTTAATAATTCAATTTTATTTACGCTGGCTTCATCCACTTCAATACCATGCTCATCGCCCCATTGCTGTCCTTCCTGGCGTACACCATCATTTATAGTAAGTACCCGGTTATAACTTAATCCCCTTATTACAGGTTTGGAAATGGCAGGCCCGGTTGATAAAGTTGATACACCACCAATTTTTGTAAGCGACTCTATAATATTGGTTGAAGTATTTTGTAAAAAATCCTGTTTACGCATTACTGAAACTGCAAAAG
>NZ_JANMUN010000065.1:0-11665 GCF_031391665.1 Ferruginibacter sp. | reverse complement strand
TGCTTTAGTAATAATACTTATTTACATTTTTGCCGGTTTAATAAACCAGGTATCAGCCCAGCAGCAACTATTAAAAAACTATACAATAAACGACGGACTTGTTTCCAATACTATACGAAGGGTTTACCAGGATGCAAAAGGATTTTTATGGATAGCTACGCTTGAAGGGCTGAGCAAATATGATGGCCATACCTTTACCAATTACACTACTGCCAATGGTCTTTCGCATAATATGGTGAATGACTTATATGAAAATGAAAATGAACAACTATACATAGCTCTTAACAATGGAGCTATCGATTTACTTATCGAAAATAAAATCATTCCTAAAACCGGGCCAGGTGATGCAGTAATAAACCAGTTCTTAAAACTTTCATCCGGTGTTATTCTGGCATCCACAGACAGAAATGGAATACAAGAACTAGTTGAAGGAAAAATCAGGAAAGCAAATCAACTCTTCACCAAAAAAACATTTACAGATATTTTATTGCTCAACGATTCTTTATTCCTCGCCTTAGAAGAATCATCAATAAAAATCTTCAATGAAAAATATAAACTGATTGCTGAGATAGGCGATGAAAGAATTATCAACATCCATTCAACCATTTACCAAGATTCAAAAAAAAGAATATGGGTCAGTACAAAAAAAGGACTTCAATTACTTAACTTTTCTCAGCTAAAAGGCAATGAAGCACTTACCTTTTATCCAACCACCTATAAAATTTCGATATTTAAAAATACTACTATTAGAGACATATTTGAGGATACTGATGGAGTAATGTGGTTCGCTACCACAGAGGGTATAGTTAAAATCAACCCTGATGGAACTCATCAAAGATTTACAACAACAGATGGGCTTCCTTCAAATATTGTACACTCTATATTCAGTGATAAAGAGAAAAATTTATGGTTTGGAACAGCAGCAGGTCTTTCCAAATTAGTTACCCGTCAGAGTATTACATTATATCCAATGGAAGATGGGTTTTTTGAAAACAATTATTCTTATTTGCTTAATCGTTTTAAAAAAAATTATTTCCTCGTAGGTACTATTAAAAGCATTAAAATTTTCAATACACTTACCGAAAAATTTACTCCTGTTGAAAATAGTAGCACAGAAAATTTTTATGATTTTGTTTTAAACAGCAAACAAACAACCCTGATCAGTTATTATAATATGGCCATGTTTGATAGTGCCACAGCAAAATTGACAACAATAAATCCATTGCCGGAAATATATGCTTCAAGAGTTATTAATGATAAAGAGGGCTATTTCTTTTCAAGGGGGGTTAGTCAACTTATTTTTAAATCAGGGGATATACAACAACCAATTTTAAATCATCGAATCAGTGCTTTACTCCTGGATAAAAATGGGGATTTATGGGCAGGCACCTGGCAAAATGGGGTGTTTCGTATTAAATACAACTTTATTAATAATAAGTTTGAGATAATTGCGATACAAAATTTTATGCCCACAGAAAATATCCGATGCTTATTCGAAGATTCTAAAGGAAACATTTGGGCAGGCACAAGATACCAGGGTCTTTATCAGTTTACAAAAAAAGAAAAAGACAGTATTGCTATAACAAACTTTGATCAAAAGAAAGGGCTTACTTCTAATTTTATAAAAGGCATCAGAGAAGATGCAAATGGGAATTACTGGATTGCTTTTTACCAGGGCATTGATAAATTAATTGTTAACGATAAAGAATTTCGCATTTTTAATTTTAGCAGGGTTAATAATTATTTTACGAGCGTTATTGGAATGGAAACGGATGAGGAGCATACTTTATGGCTGGCAACAAATGATGGCCTGGTTAAAATAAAAGATGGAGAAATGGAAAAGCTGCCACCATTGCCAGTGTTTATAACAAAAATATTTTCACCTGATTCGGTTTATTCAATAACCAACCATACATTGGAATTAAACCACCGGCAAAATCAATTGCAATTTGAATTTTCTTCGCCAGGTTTTATCAATGAAACTCAATTACTGTACAGTTATCGTTTAAAGGATGGCGATAGCACAGAGTGGTCGCAGCCCAGCAACCAGCATTTTGTGTCGTATGCAAGTCTTCAACCAGGGCATTATAACTTTGAAGTAAGAACCATGGGATGGAATGGTCAATGGGGAACACCTGCAAAATTTGAATTTATTATTACACCCCCATTCTGGCAAACATGGTGGTTTATATCACTTGTGGTATTTTCTGTCCTTTTGCTCACTTTCTTATTAATAAAATGGCGTGAAAAAAATATAAAAATAATTGCAGAAGAAAAACTGAAAGTGCAGCAATTAGATGCAGGACAATACAAAAGCAAACTGGAGATGGAACTGATCATTAATTATTTTTCTTCTTCTTTATTAGGAAAAAATACAGAGGATGATGTATTGTGGGATGTTGCAAAAAATCTTATTGGCCGATTGGGCTTTATTGATTGCATGATTTATTTATGGAACGATGATAAAACCAAAATGATACAACGGGCAGGTTTTGGCCCCAAAGGATCGATAGAAGAAATAAAAGGCCAGCCATTTGATGTATTGCCGGGGCAGGGAGTAGTTGGTTATGTAATGCAAACCAAAGAGGCAGTGCTGATTGCTGACACCAGTAAAGACAGCCGTTACCGGCCCGATGAAATGACCAGATTAAGTGAAATAGCGGTACCGGTAATTTATAATAATGAGCTGGTAGGGGTGATAGATTGTGAGCATCATGAAAAAAATTATTTTACTCAGCAGCAACTGCAAATACTAAATACCATTGCCACACTTATGGCCGATAAAATAAAATCTATCGAGGCCGAACAATCGCTGCAGCAAAAGCAAATTGAAATGTATGCTATGAATGAACAGCTTTCAAAAGCCAAATTAGAAGCATTGCAAAGCCAGATGAATCCGCATTTTATTTTTAATTCATTAAATGCAATCGACAATCTTATACAAACCAATCAAAAAGATAAAGCCACTACCTATCTTGCCCGTTTTGCAAAACTTATCCGTAATGTACTCGACAGTTCAAAAAACGATGTGGTATCTTTTCAAAAAGATTTTGAAACACTGCAGTTGTACCTGCAACTGGAGCAATTCAGGTGCAGCGATAAATTTTCTTTTAAGCTGCAGGCAGACGAGGAATTACTGCAAAGCGACTATAAAGTACCGCCGCTGATTGTGCAGCCTTTTGTAGAAAATGCCATCCATCATGGATTATTAAATAAACAGGATGGAAACAAAACACTAACGGTTGTTGCAACACTGGAAAATGATTTTATAAAATATATTATTGAAGATAATGGTGTGGGCAGAGAGAAAGCACAGGAGTTAAAAGAAATTAATAAACCCGAACATCAATCGTATGGTATAGAAATTACAAAAGAACGGATTGAGTTGTACAACAAAAGCGGAGCAGATAATAATGTAATCATTACCGACCTTTTTGAAAATAATGAGCCCTCCGGTACTAAAGTAGAAATATGCCTGAAGGTTTTTGAAAACAATTAAATATTTTTATGATTAAAGCAATACTGATAGACGATGAAGAAAACAGCATCAGTTCGCTGAAAGAAAAGTTGCTGGCGCACTGTACGCAGGTAAAAATTATTGCCTGCTGCAATAATGCTGCAAAAGGTATTGAAGCTATTGACAACCTGCAGCCCGATATTGTTTTTTTGGATATTGAAATGCCCGTGATGAATGGTTTTGTAATGCTGCAGCAGCTAACGTATAAAAACTTCGAACTTATTTTTACCACTGCATACGATCACTATGCTATTAAAGCTATCCGCTACAGTGCATTAGATTATTTAGTAAAACCTATTGAGGTAGAAGATTTAAAAGCAGCCGTACTTAAAGCTGAGGAAAAACGCAATCATGCATATCCTAATCCACAAATTGAATTATTGGTAGAGCAGCTCATAAATAAAAAAAATTCTTTTACCCGTATTGCCATACCCACTATGGAAGGATTGCATTTTATTAAAGTAGAAGATATTATTTATTTAGAAGCCAGCAGTAATTATACCCACATCTTTACCAGCGAAAAAAAGAAATACATTGCCAGCCACACTTTAAAAGATTTTGAAGATATGCTGCCGCCAGAAATATTTCTCCGCATTCATAACTCCTACATCATTAATAAAAATTTTACTGAAAAATATATACGTGGCGAAGGTGGCCAGGTAGTGTTAAGCAACGGCGTTACTTTAGATGTTGCTAAAAGAAAAAAGAGTGAATTTTTAAAAGCTATTGGCTATTAGATTAATTATTGCATGGGGCTTATCTTTGCGCTATGGAAAAATATTTACAGGATCTGTTCATCAACCAGCAATACAATAAAAACAATTTTTTTTTAATTGCCGGGCCCTGTGTGGTAGAGAGTGAAGAGATGGTAATGCAAATTGCAGATAAGGTGTCGGCCATTTGCAAACGTTTAGAAATTGCTTATGTATTTAAAGCATCGTACCGTAAAGGAAACAGAACAAGCGCCACTTCATTTACAGGTTTGGGTGATGAAAATGGTTTGTCGTTAATAAAAAAAGTTGGCGAAAAATATAAACTGCCCACTACATCCGATATACATGCACACGACGAAGCTGAAGAAGCTGCTAAGTATATCGACATTTTACAAATCCCCGCCTTTTTGTGCCGGCAAACAGATTTATTATTAGCCGCTGCAGCCACAGGCAAAATTGTAAATGTAAAAAAAGGGCAATTTTTAAACGGCCCCTCCATGAAATTTGCTGCCGAAAAAATTCGTAATACTGGTAACAATAAAATAATATTGACTGAAAGAGGCAATACATTTGGTTACCAGGATTTAGTGGTGGATTACAGAAATATTCCCTGGATGAAGGAACACAATGTACCGGTGGTAATGGATTGCACCCATTCTTTACAACAACCTAATCAAACTACAGGCATTACAGGTGGCAACCCCAAATTAATTGAAACCATTGCCAAAGCAGCAATTGCAACCGGCGCCGATGGATTATTTATTGAAACACACCCCAACCCCGCTGTTGCAAAAAGCGATGGCGCTAATATGCTTAAATTGGATTTACTGGAGCCGTTATTGGAAAAATTACTCCGTGTAAGACAAGCTGTTTTATAAAAAAAGTCCCAAATTTTTTGGGACTTAATAATGTAGGATAGATCAGCAACCATTATTTGTAACCAGCTTACAAATTGAATATCAGATATTAAAACGGGGCATCAATATACACACAAAAATAGTGCTACAATTTGCAATAAATTGCGTAAATCAGACACATTAGTAATTGCAAAAGGCAAAAAGTCCAATTACAAAACTTACATTTCGCTTGGTAATACTTTAAACTCTTTTTTATAAGCAATGGTAAAGTTGCTGAGGTTTTTAAAACCCAGGGCCAGCCCGGTTTCTTTAACGGAGTATTTTTTAGAGCGCAATAGCTGCCTGGCTTTTAACATGCGGTTTTTTTGATAATATTCGTAAAGGCCTACACCGTAAACGGTTTTAAAAAGATTTTTCAGTTTGGTCTCACTCATCATTGCGGTACGTGCAAGTAACGGTATAGCTGGCGGCGCTACAGAAAGATTACTTACCAGTATAGATTCTATCTGCATCATTCTTTTTATAGAGGTATCATTAATGGTAGCAGCGGCTTTCTTATTTTGCCCCATCCGGGTATAAAGGCTGCGGAAAAATTTTTCTATTAAAAGCATTACCCTGTTTTGCAATATTACTTTTTGCATGGGATGGTCGTCTTTAATTTCAAAAATATCTTCCATTAATTCCCGGTATCCAAAATTCAACACTTCAAAATTAAAGATGGCTGTTTTTAACGAAAGATATTCTTTAAAGGCTTCGTCGGTACTTTCTATTCCGGCATGGGTTTTTAGCCAGTCGGCAGTAAAATAAATATTAACGCAGCGGTCTTCTGTACCGGCATTGGCTGTATAAGAAAAATCCGAAAGGGAGTTGGTTAAAAATGCACCCGAATAAACCTGCTCTTCTTCATTTAGTTTATCCTCATCAATTTGAATAGTTAGCGATCTTAAATTTTTTACTTCATCAAACCGCAAAGTATAAGATTCATCAACTGCAGGTTGCCTGCAAAAATGCACCTCTTCGTTTACAACACATTCATTAATCAATACTTGTAAACCATTGGTTAGTTCAACGGCTTTTATGTAACCCGAGCCTATGCCCGGTGGCAAAAGCAAAACGCTATTAATAACAGGTACCCCGGCAAATTTTGCCAAATCTTTCAGGTAATCAATATGATTACAATATTTATAAGAAAATTTAAACATTGGATTACGGTTAATCAATGGGGTAAATTATTACCTGTTGGTTAAAACAACAGCAGGCTCTTTTTTGTACTGCTTTTTATAAGCAAGTGTAAAGTTAGATATATTATTGAACCCTACAGCTTCGGCAGCCTGCTTAACATTAAGTTCACCACTAAGCAATAACTCGTTGGCTTTTTTTAAACGCTGCTTTTGATAGTAGGCATAAATACTGTCGCCATACATGCTTTTAAAACTCTTTTTTAATTTGGTGCTGCTCATAGAAACCAGCTTCGAAAATTCATCAATACTGGGCGGCACCCTGCTAAAATCATCCACCAGTAACTGTTCCACTTTAAGCAATCTTTTTATAACTTCAGATGAAAGATCAAACCTGCCTTCCAGTAAATTTATTTTGCTGTACAGCCTTGTAAAAAAACGCTCAATTAATAAAGTAACCCTGTTTTGTAAAAAAATATTTTGCAAAGGATCTTCTTTTTTGGCATTCCATAATTCCTGCATCAGTTTAAGGTACTCCTCATCTAACGGTTCAATATCAAAACTTTCGGTTTTAAGCGCCAAATATTTTTGCAACACATCATCATCGGCACTTAAACCTAAATATTTTTTTAACCATTTTTCATTAAATAATATTTTTACAGATTTAAGATGCAGGTTGGCCGGTCCTTCTTCTATATTATCAAAAATATTGGAGGTAAGCCTTACAAAAGCGTGATGCGTATTAGTTTTCTGCAGCATTTCATCATCTACCTTAAGCGTAGTTGTTTCAGAAATATACACATCATCAAAATGCAATAAAAAATAAGCGGTATCTGTACGTTCTCTTTTAATAATTACCGGCTGGCTTATGGCTACATCTACCAATAATACCTGCAGTTCATCAAATAACTGTATGGTTTTGTAAATGCCGTTGCCGGCTGGCGGGGTAATAATAAGAAAATCTGCCCCGGGTTGATAAGAAATTTTTAAAGATGTTGCAATTTCCTGCAACAGCATTTTGTAATTATTATAATTAGGGTTCAGTACAACCATTCAATAAAAATGAGGAGTGCAAAATTGTTCTTTATAGATATCTTACAGGATTACGCTTTGCATTGAAAATATACCGCTTAATATTCATCCAGAATGCAATAAAAAAATAAACTATTACGGGAGAGCCCATAGTCATAAAAGAAATGTAGATAAAATATTTTCTGATGGTAGATGTGGCAATACCCATTTTTTCGCCAATGGCGGTACAAACCCCAAAAACATGCCATTCAATAAAATATTTAAACCTGTTCATACTGCTAATTTAGGGTAATTTTTTTCTAAAAACAAGCGCTTTAAATACTGACTGAGTTTCAGTAAATTTGCAAAACTTAAAACATTTGTTGTTTCAGTCGCTTTATTTACAAGGAAAGCCTTACTTAACACAAATCATAAATCTAAAATCATAAATCTAAAATTACACCATGGCCTTCGACATTGAAATGATTAAAAAAGTGTACGCCAATTTTGCAACCAGAATTGAAGCAGCACGTAAAGCAACAGGCAAACCCTTAACCCTTACCGAAAAAATTTTATACGCACATCTTACCGAAGGTAATGCCAGTAAGGCTTACGAAAGAGGCAATGCTTATGTAGATTTTGCACCAGACAGGGTTGCCATGCAGGATGCAACGGCACAAATGGCTTTGCTGCAATTTATGCAAAGCGGCCGAACAATAGTTGCAGTGCCCAGTACAGTACATTGCGATCATTTAATAGAAGCGAAGGTTAACAGTAAAACAGATTTAAGCAGGGCCGTAACAGAAAGCAGTGAAGTATTTGATTTTTTAGCAAGCGTAAGTAATAAATATGGTATTGGTTTTTGGAAACCAGGTGCAGGAATTATTCACCAGGTAGTTTTAGAAAACTATGCTTTCCCCGGCGGTATGATGATTGGTACCGACAGCCATACGGTAAATGCTGGCGGTTTGGGAATGATTGCGATTGGTGTGGGGGGTGCCGATGCATGCGATGTGATGGCAGGTTTACCATGGGAATTAAAAATGCCTAAATTAATTGGTGTAAAATTAACCGGTAAATTAAGCGGATGGACAGCACCTAAAGATGTTATTTTAAAAGTTGCCGGTATCCTTACTGTAAAAGGCGGAACCGGTGCAGTAGTGGAATATTTTGGCGAGGGCGCCACCAGCATGAGTTGCACAGGTAAAGGAACCATTTGTAATATGGGTGCCGAAATTGGTGCCACCACTTCTACATTTGGATACGATGAAAGTATGAGCCGTTATTTAAAAGCCACCGACCGTGGCGATATTGCTGTTGCTGCAGATGCAATAGCTGCACACTTAACCGGCGATGCAGAAGTATATGCAAACCCCGAAAAATATTTTGACCAGGTAATTGAAATTGATTTGAATACTTTGGAGCCGCATTTAAACGGCCCCTTCACTCCCGATCTGGCTACACCAATCAGTAAAATGAAAGAAGCAGCTGCAGCAAACGGATGGCCCACAAAAATTGAAGTGGGTTTAATTGGCAGTTGCACCAATTCTTCTTACGAAGATATTAGCCGTGCGGTAAGTTTAGCACAACAGGTAACTGATAAAGGTTTAACACTAAAAGCAGAATTTAATATCAACCCGGGCAGCGAACAAATTCGCTATACTATTGAAAGAGATGGTTTTTTAGGTGTGTTTGATAAAATTGGTGCTAATGTTTTTGCCAATGCATGTGGCCCATGCATAGGTATGTGGGCAAGGGTTGGTGCAGAGAAGGCAGAAAAAAATACCATCGTTCATTCTTTCAATAGAAACTTTGCAAAACGTGCCGATGGTAACCCCAATACTTTTGCATTTGTAGGTTCGCCAGAATTGGTTACCGCAATGGCTATTGCAGGTTCTTTAGATTTTAATCCGTTAACAGATACATTAACTAATAATAAAGGCGAGCAGGTAAAACTGGATCCGCCAACTGGTTACGAACTCCCTCCAAAAGGTTTTGCTGTGGAAGATGCAGGCTATCAAAAACCGGCTGAAGATGGCAGCGGTGTTACCGTAAAAGTTTCTCCCGACAGTAAGCGTTTGCAATTGCTCGATCCTTTTGCCGCATGGGAAGGTGTTGATTTAAAAGGATTGAAATTATTGATAAAAGCAAAAGGAAAATGTACCACCGATCATATCAGCATGGCGGGGCCATGGTTAAAATTCCGTGGGCATTTAGATAACATCAGCAACAACATGTTAATTGGTGCAGTAAATTTCTTTAACGAAAAAACGGACAGTGTAAAAAATCAGTTAACAGGCGAATATGGTACGGTGCCCAATACACAAAGAGCTTACAAAGCCGCAGGCATTGGTACTATTGTAGTGGGTGACGAAAACTATGGCGAAGGAAGTTCGAGAGAACATGCGGCTATGGAGCCCCGTCACTTAGGTGTAAGAGCTGTACTGGTAAAATCTTTTGCCCGTATTCACGAAACCAATTTAAAAAAGCAGGGCATGCTTGGTTTAACTTTTGCCAACAAAGAAAATTATAATAAAATTTTAGAAGATGATACTATTGATATTGAAGGCTTATCAACTTTTGCTCCTAACAAAGCGTTACATATAGTTTTAAACCATGCTGATGGCAGCAGCGAAACCATAGATGTAAACCATACCTACAACGAACAACAGATTGAGTGGTTTAAAGCTGGTGGTGCATTGAATATTATAAGGAGAGAATTTGCAGCAGCAAATAAATAAATTTTATAAAATAATAATTTTCAATCCCGGCTTAAGGCCGGGATTTTTTATTTTTGGTAACGGGCTGTTGGAATGCTATTTGACTTTAGTGGCAGAGTTTATCCTGAGTAACGAAGGGCTCCATTCAACAGTATATCATTGGGGAACTTTTATTTTAGCGCAGATTGAAACGTATATTTTGAGAAGGTATTAAAAAATTAAACTGATATTATTTTTAAAATAAAAATTGCTTATCTTGTAAATCCAGCATATCTAAACCTTAATAAAAATGAAACGAATAATCATAAGCCTAAAAATATTTCTGCTTGCAATAATATTTTCTACACAGTCTTGCAAAAAATCTGATAGTACCCCGAGCACACCCGGTACAACACCCAAAAAACTTATTGTAAGTACTGTTGCTGCTTTTAGTACACCTACTGGTGTGGCTTTGGGGCCGAATGGAAAAATTTATGTTGCAGAATATTCAAAAAGTATAATAAGCGTAATAGCTGCTAACGGTAATATTAGCCTGTTAGCTGGCAATGGAAACCCCGGATTTACAAATGGAACAGGGGCAAATGCCCAACTATTTTATCCTCAACAAATTACTATAGATGCAGCAGAAAATGTTTTTGTTGTTGGTGGATATAACGGTGTATATGATAAGGTGAGAAAAATTACACCCAACGGTACAGTTACTGCAATAGCTGGCAACGGAACACCGGGATATTCAGACGGAGATGGAGTTAATGCCCAATTCAAGAATCCTTTTGGAATTGTTAGTGATTTACAAGGAAATTTGTTTGTTAGTGATGCTGATAATCACAAAATAAGAAAAATAAATTCTGCTAATGTTGTTTCAACTTTTGCGTCAGGAGGTTTCAATGAACCAAGTGGAATAACTATTGATGCATCTGGAAATTTATACGTCGCCGATACTTACAATAATAGAATAAAAAAAATTACACCAGCCGGAATTGTTAGCATCGTTGCAGGTACTGGTACAGGTGGCTATAAAGATGGCACCAGTGATGTTGCACAATTTAATTGGCCAACCGGAATTGCAGTTGATAAAGATGGTAATTTATTTATTGGTGATGCTTTAAATCATCGCATAAGAAAAATAACACCGGCAGGAGTAGTAAGTACTTATGCAGGTACTGGAGTTCAGGGTTTTGCTGACGGAGAATCATCAGTAGCTATTTTTAATTTGCCTACACAAATTGCAGTAGATAAAGAAGGGAATGTTTATGTTGCAGATACTTATAATAATAGAATAAGAAAAATTTCACTTCAATAATTCCCTCGCAGGTGGGTAGCATCGCTTCTATCTTCGCCGCTGCTTGGTTTTTAACCAGCAGCGTATGTTTCTTAAGCCAGTATGCAAAAAAAAAGATACACTTTCTAACATTGCTTATACTCTGTAGTAAATTCGCTGCCGCTATTTGATGCCAAAACATACCAAAAGCATTTTCAATCTTTTATAGTAACTTTCAAAAAAGTAAAAATAATGTGATCGTAGATTTTGACTGCTAAAATATCAAATCATGAAGACAGCTGCAAGTAATACTTTTTTTGCACCAGAGCTTTATATAAACAATGGGGTAAAAGATATCTCATTCTATAAAAATGCTTTTGGCGCAACAGAAAACCTGTGTTTTACAAA
>NZ_JANMUN010000258.1:0-34237 GCF_031391665.1 Ferruginibacter sp. | reverse complement strand
ATGAAGCATGAACATTTTGCCATTGCATTTTCAGCAAGGTATAAATTAACTGCTGTTACATCGCTAATGTTCAATTATGATCAACCGATTACAAAGCATGCTACCAACAACCCCAATCCCAACCTTTCTTTCGGACTTGATTTTAATACCAGCAATCACTCGTTTCAGCTGTTTTTGGGCAATTATTTTTCTTTATCCCCTCAGCAAAATAACCTGTTCAATACCAGCGATCCTTTCAGTCATAATAAAACCAATTCTAAAAGCGATTTCAATTTTCACTTCCTCGATAATTTCCGCATAGGTTTTAATATTACCAGGTTATGGAATTATTAAGAAGATAAATTTGTTTTGTAAAAGTGGATGAATATCAAATGCTGAACCCTGAATTAAATTTAATTCAGGGTTCTCAGTAATAAAAAGCAGTTATTAATTTATATTACCAATGAAATTAAAATCTTTATATAATTTTTCTTTTATTGCAATTGCATCAACTGTAATGTTATCTTATTCCTGCAACACCAATAATTCAAACAAAGCAATTGCTGTATCAACGCCTCAAAATCCTCTGGTAAGTGGTATAAAAAAATCGGCAAGCACTTACCAGGATACATTAACCATACAAACTCCGACTGCAATATTTTATCATCCTGATTCAGTTCAATTATTAAAAATAAAAGCTCAAACTGATAGCACTTTTTATGAAGGATCAATGCATGAATATTTTTACCAAATGCGGAATGCAAGAATAGTTATACATAAAACATGGCCACTGCTTTCCATCATTGAAAGTAAAAATTACCGATACCTGCTCTTTGTAAAAAAAGATGGCAGCAAGGATTTAATTGATCTGGATAAAAAAAACGACGCATTCGGTTTATTTGTGTTTAATACCAAAAAGCCTGCCTTAAAGGTCGATATGACGAATATTGAAACCGGTATTTCTTTTTATCTTAATGAATAACCAAAATAATTATTTGAATAAACTGATTAAAATCATATTAGTGATGTACATTAATCAGTTTTGGGGTAATTCATTCAATTTACCTTGCTGTATATAAAATGACAGCGCAAACAGATAGTCATTGTATCAATTAAAAAACTTTAAACGTTATAACATCATGAAAAAAATTCTTATTTTACTTACGATAGCCATAGGAATAACCGGCATTAGTTTTACTGTTAAAAATACTATGAATCAAAAGCCCTGGCCGGTGCCCGATAATTTCAAGAAAATGAAAAACCCCATTGCATCCGATGCCACTTCAATTGCTGATGGTAAGGCTTTATGGAATACACATTGCAAATCGTGCCATGGTGCAAAAGGTTTGGGTGATGGCAGCAAAGCTGCACAGTTAAAAACTGAAGCTGGTGATTTTTCAAAAGCTGAAATGCAGTCACAAACCGATGGAGCTTTGTTTTATAAATTATCAGAAGGCAGGGATGATATGCCCAACTTTAAAAAGAAAATGCCTGAGGCAGATGAAAGATGGAGCATTGTAAATTTTATGAGGACAATGAAAAAATAATTATTCCTTTAGAGAAACTTAAGCCGGCACAAAATTGATGTGTCGGTTTTTTTATGCAATTTTTCAGCCGCATGATTACAATCATAATTTTTGGTGATGGGTGTTAGTGCATAACCCACTATCACAACCTACTTTGTGTTATCAAATAAAAATTATGGATCAAAATACAAAAATTTCTTCCCGTAAAAAATTTCTGCTTTGGGGAGCTACCCTTCTTTCTGCTGTTACCGTATTTAAATTTATTCCCGAAAAGAAAAAGGAAAAAAATCCAACCGTAAAAATGCTTGGCCAGGATGGTAAACTGGTAGAAGTAGATATAGAAAAACTGATACATGGCAGGGTAAATAAAATTAATGATGAGCAGTTGAAAAACTGGGTAACCAAAAAATAATTACAACACTTTTTATTTAAAAAATATGGAAGATCAAAGTTCATCACGGAGAAAATTTCTTACCACAGGTTTACTGGCTACAGTTGCCGCAGGTTGCTCCACAAAAAATCCTTTTGATGGTTATGCACCTGGTGATATAAAAGCAAGTGGAGAAAAAGTAAAATTATTATCGGTAGATGGGGAAATTATTGAAATAGATAAAGCATTTTTAAAACCTGTTCCTAATTTACCACGGTTAACCAATAGCGAAGAGAGGAAAGGTGTAGATGGAAAAAAGTTTGTAATGGTGATAGACCTTAGCCGTTGTAAAAATGTGGGTGCATGTAAAACTGCCTGCAATCATGCACATGGTTTAAACCCCGGACAAAACTGGATAAAAGTTTTATCAATGCAGGATGCAGAACAAACTGCACCTTACTGGCAACCTACTACCTGTATGCATTGCGATGAACCACCCTGCGTAAAAGTTTGCCCGGTTGATGCTACTTTTAAAAGGCAGGACGGTATTGTTTTAATTGACAGTGACCGTTGTATTGGTTGCCGTTTTTGTATGGCTGCCTGTCCTTACACCACAAGGGTTTTTAATTGGGATGAACCAGTGCTTGAACCGGCTGTTGCAGCACAACCCTATAGTTGCGAAACAAGCATGCCACAAAAAATTGGCACCGTTAGTAAATGCGATTTTTGTCCTGACATGGCGAGAAAGGGAGAACTGCCCCATTGCGTTTCTGCCTGCCCCAATGGTGTATTTATGTTTGGTGATATGAATGAAGATTCTGTAACCAATGGCGCCGAAACATTTCAGTTCAGCGAATTAATAAAAGAAAAAGCAGGTTACAGGCTGATGGAAGATTTGGGTACAAAACCAAGGGTTTATTATTTACCACCGGTAAACCGCAATTTTCCTTTCGAATCTGGTTTAGAAAATCAAGACCCTGCAAATAAACAAACTCATTAAAATTTTTACCGTGGAAAATTCACCTTCAATATCCAGCGAACAAATTACCAGGGATTTATTACCTCAAAAATTTGGCAAACGTGGTATCATCTGGACAGGGCTCTTAATAATAATTTGTTTAATAGGCGCTTATGCATATTTCCGCCAGTTAAAAAACGGGCTGGGTGTTACGCACATGGGAGATTATGTTAGCTGGGGTATTTATATATCTAACTTTGTATTTTTTGTTGCCATTAGTTTAGTAGGCTCACTTATCACTGCCATTTTCCGGCTGGCCAATGTAAAATGGGCTACACCACTTACACGAATAGCCGAAATTATAGCCGTATCGGCCATAGTATTTGCATCTTTAATTATTATTGTAGATATGGGCCGTCCTGAAAGAATGCTGAATCTTTTTTTGCATGGCCGTATTCAATCCCCCATTATGTGGGACGTGATTGTGATAAGCACTTATTTTGTTATCAGTTTATTGCTGTTGTATTTTCCGCTGCTGCCCGATCTTAAAATATTAATTAAGTTCAAAGAAAAATCAAGCAAAGCTTTAAACAAATTATACCGTTTTCAGGGATCTTTCTGGAAAGGCACAGCAGCACAATTTAAAATAAGCGAAAGGGCTATTACTATTCTTTGTGTAACCATTATTCCTGTTGCATTCAGCATTCATACGGTAACCAGTTGGTTGTTTGCCACTACTTACCGTGCCGGTTGGGACAGTACCAACTTTGGTGCCTACTTTATATCCGGTGCATTTTTAGTTGGTGCCGGTGGTGTAGTTGTAGCCATGTATGTTTTTCGCAGGTATTACCAGCTGGAAAAATATATTACCGAAATGCATTTTGAAAAGATGGGGAAGATTGTAGTGATGCTTGCTTTATTGTATTTGTATTTTAACATTAACGAGTACATGATACCGGCGTTTAAAATGAAGAAACCTGAAGCATCGCATTTAACAGGATTATTTACCGGCGAATTTGCAATGATGTTTTGGTTTGCCATTATTGTCGGCATGATCATTCCTATACTTATGTTATTATTTAAAAAAGGGAGAAAGCCATTACCTATGTTTATTGCAGGCATTATGATCGTAATTGGTGCATGGTTTAAAAGATACCTGATAGTAACACCTACTTTACTGCACCCGTTTTTACCCATGCAGGATGTACCGGCAGGTTTTCATCATTACTTTCCCAGTTGGGAAGAGTGGGCCATTGCAATGGGTTCGCTGGCCGGTGCTTTACTCATCATTACTTTTTTTGCAAGAATTTATCCTATAATTCCTATTCAAGAAACAATAACTGAACAACATGAAAAAGATGAACACCAATAATTTTATTGTACTGTTATTACTTGTTGCAGCCACTTTATTAACCAATAAAGCAACAGCACAGGAAGATACTGCTACCAAAAAAGAAACGCCAAAAGAATTGGTAACACTTAAATATTTTAATGAAAATAACGGCCTGCAATATTTAATGCTGACTAATTTTTTAAAGACAGGTAAAAAAATTGAACCGCAAAAAAATAAAGTATTTAAACTTTACCTTGACAGCAACAGCGCCACAAATTTAATTGGAACGGTTACTACAGATGAAAAAGGAAGGGCTAAAAGTTTTATTCCCCCTTCTTTAAAAGTAATGTGGGATGTAAATACCGTACATAAATTTATTGCTGTGGCAAATGGTGAGGATGAAGATGCTGCAGCCGAAATCGAAATTGCAAAAGCCAGGATAAAAATTGATACTTCATCAGAAGAAAATTTAAAAAGTATAACGGTACTGGTAACCAAATTTGAGAACAATGAATGGGTGCCTGCGAGTGAAGTAGAAATGAAAATAGGTATTCAGCGCCACGGCGGTATTCTTACAGCCGGCGAAGCGGCAACTTATACCACCGACAGCAGCGGTACAGCAATTGTGCAACTTAATAAAGACAGTTTACCCGGAGACATTAAAGGAAATATAATTTTAGCAGCCAGCGTGGAAGACAATGACCTGTTTGGTAACCTGATGGTTGAAAAAACTGTTCCCTGGGGTGTAAGTGTAATAACAGCTCCTGGATTTTTCGATCAGCGTACGTTGTGGAGTACCCGTTTTAGAACACCTATTTGGTTATTGGTAATGGCTTACTCAATTGTTATAGGTGTATGGGGTACCATCATTTACTTAATACTGCAAATTATAAAAATAAAAAAGTTGGGTAAAGATGATTACCCGGTTTATTCTGGTATTGATGCAGGTAAAATGATAATGGAGTAAAACCAATTAACCCTAAGCAATACAATTTCATGATTAGAGAAAAAGAGGACAACCTTAAAAAAGTTGTCCTCTTTGCAATAAAATATATTGGCTGTTAATTTACTCTTCTTTAAAAATCCTGTACTTTAAAGCTATACTTATGCCAGGATGATTCTTCAAAGGGTAAAGTGTACTTTCATCATTGTTCCCGCCGTTTAGTGCATCTATTTGAAAAAACTGTCTGTAATTTGCCCCTACTTTTACACCCAGGTTCTTGGTAAAATAATAAGTTATACCTGCCCCTGCTTCTACACCAAAAGGTACTTCTATTGATGGTAATGAAGGAGTTGTATTTTCCGTTACACTGTTGCCACTTTTATCTTTTAATTTGTAATCGGTATTTAGAGCAATCCCATAAAGTAATCCTAATCTTAAATAAGGTACCAATTTATTATCTTCTTCAATTTCTTTTTTTGTAAACCGGTATTGCAAACCATATTTTAACATTAAGTAAGGAGGTTTTTCACCATAAAGCATTCCGGTAACAGTTGTACCTGCAGAGGGTGAATAATATTCGGCATTGTATGAAAACTTTCCTTTCATCATTAATTCTATATCAGTGAATGTACTTAGTTTCTTTTCTGTTTCTAAAGATCCTGAATAAACAACTGATAAAACAGTTGAGCCACCATTGTTTCCAAAAAAAGAAATATTGCTGCCCAGCTCATGTGTTCTGCCATCCTTATTTAAAAAACTGGCTTTTTTGTATTGGGCAAAACTTGCAGTTGATAAAATGGTAAAGGCTGAAATTATGGTAACTATTTTCATTTTTATTATTTTAATTTTTAATCGTCTTCTTTCTTTTTAGCAAATCTAAAACCTATGTTCACAAAGGGGTGAGAAGGATTTGTAAAAAATGCTGGATATGAACCATCGTTCAAAATCCAACGATAACCTGCTACTCCAATCAATGTTGTTTTTTCGCTAATCTTGTAGGTATATCCTCCGCCTATATCAATTCCTCCGTTTGCACCTTCCAGGTAAGTTCTTTTTTCGGGGCTTGCATTAGATGGTGTTACAGTTTCAATTGCACTTCCACGGCCTGCAAGCACAACCTCTACTGCAACTTTTGCAAAGGGTAAACCTTTTATATCTTCATTTTTATTATCACCAAAATAAAAGCACCAGTTATAACGCCATGTAAGCATGCCGCCAATTTTTCCGTTAACACCGGCTGTTGTACCGCCAACATTATTATCTTTTGTGGTGTAGGAGTATTTGCTTTTAGCGGTATATTCTAAATCCCACCAGTGCCAAATTTTGTTTTTGCCTTTATCTTTTCCGTAAATAAATGCAACAGACGGTGTTGCAGAAACGCCATTTCCAAATAAATGCACCCCTGCTTTAAGGCCGTAAAATTTTCCGTTACGTGTAAAAAAACTGGCTTTTTTATATTGTGCTGTTGCACTAATACAGATAACAGCTAAAAGTACGATTAGCGTAATTTTTTTCATCTTATTTAAAGGGATTTAAGGATACAGGGATTATAAGCATATTAGATTTAAGTCTATGAATGGTATAAACGCAGTTTAATACTGCGAATTGTATGTAACGCAAAAATGTTAGTAAAAATTATAATGGAGAGTAAAATTTTTTAAATGCTAAAAGCGGTATCAACAATTTGTGCCTGCTCTTTCGCATGTACTTTGCTGTAACCACTGGCAGTAGATGCGCTGGCCTGGCGGCTGATGATATAAAAATTTATATTTTTTAAATTCATTCTTAAAAAAGTTGCAGCTCCCATATTCTGCGGCTCTTCCTGCACCCAATACCAAATAGCTTTACTGTATTTTTTATACAATTCATCCAGTTGCTTTTGTGGTAAGGGATGAATTTGTTCAAGCCTTATTATAGCTACGTCAGTTCTGTTTTCCTTCTGTTGTTTTTCTGCCAGATCAAAATACATTTTACCACTGCACAGTAAAACTTTTTTTATATTACCGGAATCTTTTGCGGTTACATCATCTATCACTTCTTTAAATCCACCGCTGGTAAACTCACTCATTAAACTGTACGAAGCCGGTAAACGCAAATTTGCTTTTGGCGAAAAATTTATTAAGGGTTTTCTAAATGGCCATGCCAGTTGTCTTCTTAATAAATGAAAAAAGTTTGCAGCAGTAGTTACATTGGTTACCACCATATTCAGCTCGGCACACATTTGTAAAAAACGTTCCATCCTTGCGCTGCTGTGCTCCGGCCCCTGCCCTTCGTAACCATGCGGCAACAGCATTACTACACCATTCATACGCTGCCATTTGGTTTCTGCAGCAGCAATAAACTGGTCAATCATAGTTTGTGCACCGTTGCAAAAATCTCCAAACTGTGCTTCCCATAAAACTAAAGCGTTTGGGTTGGCCATGGCATAGCCATATTCAAAACCAAGCACTGCATATTCACTCAATAAAGAATTATAAATTCTAAATGGTGGTTGTGTTTCTTTAAAATGATTTAAGCGGTTGTAACCTTTGTTATTGGTTTCATCATAAATAACTGCATGGCGGTGGCTGAAAGTTCCCCGCTTTACATCCTGTCCGCTCATGCGTACATCTTTACCATCTAACAATAAACTGCCGTAAGCCATTAATTCTCCTGTAGCCCAATCAACTTTTTTCTCATCGTTGAATAATTTTAATTTATCCTGAATGAGTTTTTCAATTTTTTTCAATGGCTTAAAACCTTCAGGCCATTTCATCATACCATCAAACAAAATTTTAAAATCATTTGCAGTAATGGCTGTTATTGGTGATGCATCAAAATCTTCAACTTTTGCTTTGCGTAAACTTTTCCAAACAATTTCGGGTTGCTGGTAATTGTAGGGCAAAGGATTTTGTTTTACCTCGTCCAAACGTTCCTGCAAGTCGGCTAAAAACTTCTGCTCCATTTCTTTGGCAAGATCTTTTGCATCGGCTTCACCATTCTCCATTAAATATTGTGTGTAAACTTCTCTGGGGTTTAAATGCTTATCAATTAAAGCATACAATTGCGGTTGTGTAAACTTAGGCTCATCGCCCTCGTTATGGCCGTGTTTGCGGTAGCAAACCATATCAATAAAAATATCGCTGTTAAACTCCTGGCGGTACAATGTTGCAATTTCCGCAGCTTTTACAACGGCTTCGGCATCATCGCCATTTACATGCAATACCGGTGCCTGCACCATTGCAGCAACAGAGGTACAATAATCTGCAGTACGGGCATCTTCAAAATCGGTAGTAAACCCAATTTGATTATTAATTACAAAATGAATAGTTCCCCCTGTGTAATAACCCGGCAATCCACTCATTTGCAAAAGCTCATACACAATACCCTGGCCTGCAACTGATGCATCGCCATGTATAAGAATGGGCAAAATTTTATCGTAATCACTATTATATAAAATGTCTGCTTTACTTCTTGCAAAACCAATTACTACAGGATCCACCGCTTCTAAGTGCGAAGGATTAGGGCAAAGTTTTAGATGAATATTTTTATCGTTAACCGTTTTTACTTCGCTGCTAAAGCCCAAATGATATTTTACATCGCCGCTGCCCATAGTAGTATCTGGTGTACTCGTTCCTTCAAACTCACTAAAAATTTGCTCATAGGTTTTACCCATAATATTAGCCAGCACATTCAATCTTCCCCGATGAGCCATACCAATAACCACTTCCTGCACATTATTATCTGCAGAAGTATTTATTATAGCATCTAATGCAGCGATAGTAGTTTCGCCACCCTCTAAACTAAATCTTTTTTGGCCAATATATTTGGTGTGTAAAAATTTTTCGAACATTACACCTTCATTCAATTTTTGAAGAATGCGTTTTTTTTGGGGAAGCCCTATCGGCTGCAGCATTGTTCTTTCAACTGCATTGGTAAGCCAGTCAATTTTTTTTTGGTTGCTGATGTATTTAAATTCAATACCTAAATGAGTGGTATAACATTTTTGTAAATGGGCAATAATATTTTTTAGTGTAGTTGCGCCAAGGCCAATAAGATTACCGGCATTAAAAGTTTTATCCAGATCGGCCTCTGTAAAACCATAAAAATCCAGTTCGATATTGGCACCACGGTCTTTGCGTTTTCTAATCGGATTGGTATCTGCAATTAAATGCCCTTTATTTCTGTAGCCCAAAATCATACGGTACACACGTATTTCGTTCATCCAGTCAATTGAATGCCCACCGTCAACAGACGACAAACCACCTAACTGTTTTGACAGTTGCCCGTTGTCCTTTGTTTGCTGTCCATTAGTTACTGCAAAATCAAAACCTTCAAAAAATTTCCGCATTTCTGCTTCTACACTGTTGGGGTCTTTTACAAAATCTTTATACAAACCTTCTATGTAACTGGGGTGAGAGTTAGTGATGTACTGAAAATCCTTCATGATAAACTGGGTAATTTTTTTAGCCACACGGCAATATTTCTATTTTAGCTGCATCTGCAAAGTTTATCCCGAAAAGATCGGGAACATTCTTCAACAGTAAATAATTACTGCACCGGAACCTTTACAACAAAGCATTTTTTCAATTGCAAATATCGTTAATTATGCGTTAGATATTTCAGCCTTTTTAATCATTTTTCCCAACAGCATAACAATTATGCTGCTTAATAAAACATAGGCCGAAAAATAATAAAACCCCGGCTGCAAAAATGCTTTGGTATTTTCCATGGCATTGGCACTTAAAAAAGCTACAAAAATACTTATGGCAAAAACATCGGCCATGGCCCATTTGCTTATTGCATTTACAAAACCATACCATTTTGGGCTGGCATTTTTTACCACCAGCAAATAAAATATTACCCCCGATTTTATCAGTGGAATAATTATCCCAAATAAAAATATGAGCAAAAAAGGCCAGTAATTTTGGCCCTGCCACAAAGTTTGCAGCGTGCCTATTACACTTCTTTTTTCGTTAAACAGGTTAATATTGATAATAAAATGAGCGCTTATGTCAATATGCAGCATATCTTTAAACCACCCAAAGCCAAGCAATACCAGCGATATAATATGTAAAATGAGTAATAAGTACCGGTTCATATCAAAATGTTTTAGGGTAAAAGATAATATTATTGCCTGTATACAAAAAATTATTCATTATTCATTATCCATTATCCATTATTTCCCCTTATCTTTGCAGCCCAAAAATTAGATTTTAAATGGCAAACCATTCAGCTACTAAAAAAGATGTACGTCAGAGTGCAAAACGTAACGAACGTAACCGCTATAACGGCAAAACAACCCGTAATGCTATACGTGATTTAAAAGCCAGCGATAAGGCCGCTGCAACAACAGAACTTCCAAAAGTTGCTTCTATGATTGATAAATTGGCAAAACGTGGTACCATCCACAAAAACAAAGCTGCCAATTTAAAAAGCAAACTGGCAAAAAGAGTTAATGCATTAGCAAAGTAATTTTTCCTTACAATATTTATTAAGAGGTTGCAGCAATGCAGCCTTTTTTTGTTTTGTAAATTTATTGACTGCAATAAAAAAATTGTAGCTTTCTCAAAATTTTAACTGCATGAGACAGGTTTTAGTTATTTCACTCATTTGTATTTTTAGCTTTGATAATACCTATGCGCAACAATGCCGTTTTGAAAAAACAAACGGATTGGAAAGTGCTACTTATTTTGAGGCCATTGATTGGTATAAAAATTTAGACAAGCAATCTGCTAAAGTATTTGTAAAAGAAATGGGCGCAACAGATGCAGGTTATCCACTGCACATAGTTTTAGTAAGTAATGATAAAAAATTTGATGCCGTTCAATGGCATAAACAAAACAAAGCGGTTATACTCATCAACAACGGCATTCATCCAGGCGAGCCTGATGGCATTGATGCAAGTATGATGCTGGTGAGAGATATTGTACTTGGGAAGCTCCAGCTTCCCAACAATATTGCTTTAGCAATAATACCTGTATATAATATTGGCGGATGTTTAAATCGAAGTGCATTTTCCAGAGCCAATCAAAACGGCCCAAAAGAATACGGCTTCAGGGGCAATGCACAAAACTTAGATTTAAACCGAGACTTTACAAAAAACGACAGCAAAGAAGCCAAAGCATTTGCGCAAATTTTTCATTTACTCGATCCCGATATTTTAATAGATAACCACGTAAGCGATGGCGCCGATTATCAGCACACGATGACATTGCTTACAACGCAATACGATAAACTGGGTAATAATTTAGGTACCTGGTTAAAAAATAATTTTGAGCCACAATTGTATAAAGGCATGGCCGAAAAAAAATGGGACATAACACCGTATGTAAATTTTGAAACTGAAACACCTGATAAAGGAATGGAAATGTTTTACGATCCGCCACGATACTCTTCGGGTTATGCCGCCCTGTTTCAAACTATTGGCTTTGTGCCCGAAACGCACATGCTAAAACCATTTAAGGAAAGGGTACTTTCTACCTACAGCTTAATGCAAACTGTAATTGAAAAAGCAGCATTAAATGCAACAGCTTTAATTGCTGAAAGAAATAAAGCCAAAGCGAAAATTGCAAAAGAAAAAAACTTTTCGTTAAGCTGGACAGTGGATACCACACAACATTCCATTATTACATTTAAAGGATACGGGCAGGGTTTTAAAACCAGCGATGCCACAGGTTTGCAAAGAATGTATTACGACAGAAGCAAACCATTTACTAAAGAAGTAAAATTCTTCAACACATTTAAGCCTTCAAATTTTATTACAGCGCCGTCAGCATATATTATTCCTCAGGGATGGAGTGCTGTTATTGATTTAATGAAACTGAACAATGTAACCGTTACACAATTGATCAATGATACCCTCATAGAAATAGAAGCATACAAAATTGATGATTACAAGAGCTTTCCAAGGCCCTACGAAAAACATCATAAAAATTATGCAGTAAAAGTTTCAACTTCTAAACAAAAAATGAAATTTTTAAAAGGCGATTATTTAATTCCCCTCAATCAAAAAACTAACCGCTACATTATTGAAATGCTGGAACCAACGGGTGATGACAGTTTTTTTGCATGGAATTTTTTTGATGCCATCCTTCAGCAAAAAGAAGGTTACAGCGATTACCGCTGGGAAGATCTGGCGGCAGAAGTTTTAAAAAATAATCCTGATGTAACTGCTAAGCTCCAGCATAGCAGGGAAAGCGATGCAAAATTTGCTGCCGATGCCAACGCACAATTAAATTTTATTTATAAAAATTCGCCTTATTACGAGCCAGGGCATAACAGATACCCGGTGTACAGGTTGATGCCTTAATAAATATTGCAAAACCTATAAGGTTTTAAAAACCTTATAGGTTTATTTCAACCCTTGCCGCTTAGCCAGCTTAGCCGCAATAAACAAAGTACAAAAAACAATGGCTACACTCAGGTATCCCACCCAGTTATAGTGCAGTATTTTGCCATCGGGTTGTTTGGCAACAATAACACCGGCAATTAATGCAGCAAGGCCGGTAAACAATTGTTGTATAGAAGCATTAAAGCTCATAAACAATCCACGCTTTTCCGGATTAACTACAGTGCTTATCATAGCCTGCGCTGGTATTGTTCTACCCGTAGAAAAAGAAAACCAAACTGCAAACACACACAGCACAAAATAAAAAGGAATGGCCGGCATGCTGGTAATTAAAAATATAGGTATTAAAGAAGCGCCTGCACTGTATAAATAAATTTTAAGCTTACCGTGCTTATCCGCCATGCGGCCAATAAAAAATGATGCCATTAAAGAAAACACACCGCCTACCATGTAAATAAGTGGCGTTTGGTCTTTGGTAAACCCTACATTAAACTCCATATAAGGATTAATGAAAGGGATAATTAAAAAATGCCCCATCATTAAAAAACCGGATAAGGTTAATGCAAGCAACTGGCTTTTATTTTTACTCAGTTCCAGGAACACCTCTCTGGGAGAAATTTTTTCTGCTGCTGTTTGATTTTGTAAATGTTTCGTCATGGGCGGCAAAAACCGGATGATCATGGGAATTATAACAATGCCCACGATACCAATAAATAAAAATGGCGCATGCCAGCTTATTAATTTTGCCAGGTATAAACTAAAAGGCACACCAAAAATTGAAGAAATAGAAAATGCTGTAAAGATGGCCCCCATTGCCCTGCCCCGCTTTTCGTAATCGAAAGTATCAGCGACTATACTTAAAATTTGTGTACCAATAAGCCCCCCAAATAAACCGGTTAAAATTCTTGCAGCCATTAAAAAAGCTGCATCGGGTGCAATACCGCAGCAAATGGTGCCTGCTAAAAAACCGATGTATGCAAACAGCAACACTTTTTTTCTATCGTATTTATCTACAAAAAAAGCAGCGGTAATACTGCTGACAAAAGATGCAATAGGGTAAGCGGCCACAATAACACTAAAATACTGGGCGCCAATATTAAAATGCGGCATCAGGAAATTGCCTAATGGCATCATTATCATAAAATCGAGGATATTGGTAAAATTGAGCGCCGCCAGTAAAAAAAGTATGATGCGTTCTTTTTTGGTCATGTTACAAATTGAGTGCAAAGGTATTTGATTGATAGAGAATGATCACAATTTGTAAAAGCAGTTTTTCTCTATTGTGCCGGGATTGTTTAATAAATACACCTTGGTTAAGTACAAATATTCAATAAATCAATTTTCAATGTTCAATAATCAATAGAATACATCTACTTTTAAACTTGTTTGCTTATTCCCTGAATGCTTCCCTCTTTTCTGCATATCAACAGAGTAAATCAGTCTTAATTCAGGCCGTTTTGCTAACTATAAAATATTTGTCAAAATTCTTCTGTAACCCTTGCCAATTCTGCACTAAATGCCTTACCTTCGCTGCCCGTTTAAAATAAGCGGCAATCAACAATATTTATAACTGTTCTTATACCCCTTTAGGGGATAGGGGCACAAAACAAGGGAAATGAACAATTACGAATTGATGGTGATTTTTACCCCTGTGCTTTCTGATGAGGAATTTAAAGCCGCTCAGAAAAAATACGCTGACCTCGTTACAGAAAACGGTGGTGAGATTGTGCACAGTAACCCATGGGGACTAAAATCGCTGGCCTATCCCATTGCCAAAAAAACCACTGGTTTATATTGGGTAATGGAGTATAAAGCGCCATCCAGCTTCAATGAAAAGTTGAAAATTCAACTTTTACGTGACGAATCTCAGATGCGTCACATGTACACTGCACTCGACAAGTACGCCGTTGAGTACAATGCCAAAAAGAAAGGTGGCGGACGATTTACTAACGAAAAATCCTTAGCTTAACTCATGGCAAAAAACGAAATAAAATATCTTACTGCCATTAAGCAGGAGAAGCGCCCCAAAAAATACTGCCGCTTTAAAAAAATGGGTATCCATTATATTGATTATAAAGATGCCGAATTTTTGAAAAAGTTTATTAACGAACAAGGAAGATTATTGCCACGCCGCATTACCGGAAACTCTTTAAAGTTTCATCGTAAAGTGGGTGATGCAGTTAAAAAGGCCCGTCAAATGGCTATTTTACCTTACGTTACAGATTTATTGAAATAAAAGCCCCATCCTAACCTTCCCCCGAGGGGAAGGAACAGTCTCTAAGAATACGGGGCAGAGATTGGATAACTAATAAAAAAGATAAAATGCAGGTAATATTAATACAGGATGTAAATAATTTAGGTGGTGTAAACGAACTGATTACAGTTAAAAACGGTTATGGCCGCAACTATCTTATTCCTCAAAAAATGGCTGTAGAAGCCAGCCCTTCCAACATAAAAATGATGGAAGAAAAAAAGAAACAGCAGGCTAAAAAAGAAGCTAAATTATTGGCTGAGTTAAATAGTGTAATTGCTGTTTTACAAAACGGTCCTTTAAAGTTGGGTGCCAAAACCGGTACCAGTGGTAAAATTTTCGGTAGTGTTACATCTGTTCAGGTAGCAAAAGCTATTAAAGAACAAAAAGGCTACGAAATTGACCGCCGCCGCATTACCATTATTGATGATGTAAAAGAATTAGGTACTTACAAAGCAAAAATTGATTTTGGTAACGGTAACGAAACCGAGGTTGAATTTGAGGTAACAGCTGAATAATTAAATTGAATACTATTATTAGCCGCCTCACTTTTGAGGCGGTTTTTTTTGTTTAAAATTTTTGAAGAATTCGTATTCTTCTTTCTACACCAAAAAAATTTTATAAATTTTTATTCTATACCTGAGTATTATATTCTACACATTTTGTAAGCGGCCAATGCTGCAGCTGTGTTTTTATGTCTAAATTTTTATTGGCAGCATCTTTGTTTCTTATCAGTGAGCTATATTTTTTTTAAAATTAATTTTTATTTTTTATGCCATTTATTAAATCAGCACAAAATAATAACAAGCCTGTAAAAATTTATTACGAAGATTACGGTAAAGGTAAACCTGTAGTTTTCATCCATGGATGGCCTTTAAGCGGATCGATGTGGGAATATCAAATAACACACCTTACGCAACAGGGTTTACGTTGCATTACTTACGACAGAAGAGGATTTGGAAAATCGGACAGGCCTTTTGATGGATACGATTATGATACACTTGCAGGAGATTTGAAAAATCTGTTGGATGAACTGGAACTTAAAGATGTAACACTTGTTGGATTTTCGATGGGTGCCGGGGAGATTGCTAAATACTTTACTTTGTATGGAGGAAAACGGGTGTCGAAAGTAGTTATAGTTAGCGGCGTTACTCCTTATATGCTTAAAACCGACAGTAACCCTGAAGGTGTGCCCCAGGAAGAATTTGATAAAATGGCTAAAGGAATGATGGAAGACAGACCGGCATTTATGGAAAATTTTAATAAAGATTTTTTTAGTGTGTCATTAACTAATCACCCGGTAAGCGATGCTTTTTTAGCCAGCAGTTTAAACAAAGTAATGGATGCCTCTGCTGTTGCAACATTGCAATGTGCCCAATCATTTGCTTCTACCGATTTTAGAAAAGATGTAATTAAAATAAATGTACCCACTTTAATTATCCATGGCGATAATGATAAAACGGTACCTATAAATGCTACAGGAGAAAAAACCGCACAAATGATCAGCGGCTCAAAGTTTATTGTATATGAAGGTGCGCCGCACGGCTTATGGTTTACCGATAAAGATAAATTGAACAGAGATTTAGCAGACTTTATTTAAATAAAAACAGCAAAACCAAATAAAAAATTCCACTTTTGCAAAATTGGAGTTTTTTTATAACGGATTTTACGCTTTAAAAATGGGCAAAATCTATTTATTTAAATTTTTATAGATTTATATCGTTTTTTGCACAAAACCCCTATCTTTATGTTGAATTAATGGTTTTAGTTTTTCGCTATTAGCTGAAGTAGCTTTTTTACAAGTCCGATTCAGTTCATTGTTACAACTAAGTCATTATCGTTTTTTTATTTATTTATTTAAAAGTTTTTACAATGAACATTTATGTAGGAAATCTAAGTTGGTCAATGACTGATGATGATTTAATGAATCTCTTTACAGAGCACGGAAGCGTAACAAGCGCAAAGATCCTTAAAGACAAAATGAACGGCCGTAGTAAAGGTTTTGGTTTTGTTGAAATGGAAGACGATGAAGCTGCAAAAGCTGCAATCGCTGCCTTAAACGAAATTGAAATTCAGGGTCGTAAATTAATCGTTAACGAATCTCAACCCCGTCAGGAAGGCGGTGGTGGTGGCGGCTACAAAAAGAGTGGCGGCGGTGGTTACGGCGGCGGCAGAGGCGGCGGCGGTTACGGTGGCGGTGGTGGAAGAAGTGGCGGGGGTGGTGGTTATGGCGGTGGCGGTAACAGAGGTGGAAGCGGCGGCGGTGGCGGAAGAAGCGGCGGCAGCGGTGGTGGTTACAACAGAGATTATTAATCAATCATCCAAATAATTTAATTTTAAAATCCCTTTTTAACCGAAGGGATTTTTTATTGCCTTTACTTACTGAACATTTATTTCTTTGTAAAATTTATTAAACCGCTACTGTAAATTAGCTTGCAATTAATTTAAAAAATTATGGGCAAAGGAAGATTAGAAGCTTTTAGCGATGGTGTATTGGCCATTATTATTACTATAATGGTTTTAGAAATGAAAGTGCCACATGGCAGTACACCAGAAGCATTAAAACCATTAATACCTGTATTTTTAAGTTACGTTCTAAGCTTTATAAATATTGGTATTTACTGGAATAACCATCACCACATGATGCATACTGTACATAAAGTTACCGGTACAGTATTATGGACAAATATTCACCTGCTTTTCTGGCTCTCGCTGTTTCCCTTTGCAACTGCATGGATGGGAGAAAATCATTTTAGTAAATGGCCGGTTGCATTTTACGGTTTTATATCAATGATGGCCGGCGTTGCTTATTATTTTCTTGCCCATTGTCTTGCAACTCTTCATGGAAAAGATTCGGTACTTGCAAAAGCATTGGGCAACGACAAGAAAGGAATTCTTTCTGTAATTTTTTACATCGTTGGAATTGGCTTATCATTTATCAATTCCTGGCTTGGGTTTGCAATGTATGTATTGGTTGCAATGGTATGGTTTATCCCCGACAGGAGAATTGAAAAAAAAGTGGATAATTAAAAAATTGTTTTCGTAATAAAATATCTGGTATTTTATTACGAAAACAATAACACAAACTTTATATAAAATATTTAAGAGTCAGTTTAATAAAAAACTGAGCAAATCAATTACCTGTAAATAACCCTGTAAGTTTCTTTTTCATTATTCGACAGATCAATAACCGTTACAGTATAAATTCCATTGCTGACAGCTGCACTTCTTTCAAACTCAACTACCCGGTTTTGAATATTATAATAAATTTTAGCAGCAATTTTTTGGCCTAAAACATTATTAATTTCAACAGCATAGTTTTTTGGCGTATTGCTTTTTAATAAAATAAATAACTTATCTTTTACAGGGTTGGGATAAAGTGTGATATCGAATTTTGTATTTTTTATCAACACTGTATTACTGTATTTAACAGTATTATTTGCTGTAATAATTTTTAACCGGTAAAAATTATTGCCGGTAAAAGGTTCCTTATCTGTAAAACTGTTTGACGAACCTGTAATGTTTACAAAACTTTTTATTGTTTTGTAAACTGTGTTATCAGTACTCCTTTGTAAATCATATTTACTTACATCAGGGTTAACTTCATTCCAAAAAAGTTTATGTCCGTCAGTTTGTTTTGCGCCGGACAGTGTGATATCTGTTGGCAAAACCCCGCCGCAAATACCTGTTAAAATATAATTGGCATATCGTATTAAACAGCCGTTGTTAACTACTATCCTGCAAAAATATCTTCCGGTATCTGCAATAGTAAGGTTAGGAAAATTTAATACAGAACCAGTACCAACAATCATACTATCGTTTGGCACAATCCTTTTATACCAGGTATATGTTGCATTTGCTATAGAGTCTACAATGAGGGAAATGCTGGTGTTAAAGCATTCGGGTGCATTTGCAAAAACTAAAAAATTACCCAGTGGCAAAACACTCACATCATATAAACTTGCATTGCCACATCCATCAGTTACACGTAATCTTATTAAAGAATAAGTGGTACCATTATTAATTGAAAAAACAGGGCTTGCCTGCGGTGCAGTAACAATACTGGGTGATGCAGGCACACTGCCAATGATTTCATAAGTATAAGGTCCTATGCCACCTGCAACATTTACGTTTACACTAAAACCGTTATTATCGCATTGATAGGCATTGGAGCCAGACAAAATAGGGAAAATATAAATTCTTACTACAACCGTATCGTACAAATGCTTATTACAATCTTCAATATAAGTATCAAAAACATAAGTGGCGGGACCAAGATCTAAAAAAGTATATTTATACCCGGTAACTAAAGAAGCATTTATTGAAACAGATACGCCATCCTTTTTTATAATTTTAGGAATTATATTTCCGCCAATATTATTATCGTTGATATTTACGATTATATCCGATGATCCATTTGGCCACACACCCGAAGGGCATTTAGGTGTAATGGTAATTACCCTGTTTGCAACACTTATAACGGGTGCAATACTTACCGAATCTTTGCTGCCACATTGATCTGTTATAACAATTTTATATTGTAACGGTGTCGCCAGTTGGGGCATATTAGCAAAAGTATAAGTGGTGCTGCTGGTTGTAGCAGTTTGCAAAAGTGTTCCCGACGGAGAATATAACAAAATCGTAAAAGATGGTATGCCTGAATTTATGGTAACCCTTAAATTGGATGTGCCAATTACAGAACATGATTTTCTTGCTGATACTGATATATCTGCAACAGGTACATTCTCTACAAAGCAACGGTTTATTAATGTATCATAGCAGGTAGAATCGTTAACTACTTTTATACAGTAACTGCCGTAAGAAAGATTTGTAAAAACTCCCGTGGTATTACAGCTCAACAGCACATTTAAGTTATCATAAATACAATATTGTGCATTGCTGATATTTACCTGCCCTGTTACCGAAGCTGTAAATGTTAAACAGGCTTTGTTAGTTATTTTAACTAAGGCATCTACAGAAGGTATCGGCCTTGTGGCTGTAAAGCACCGCACAATAGTTGTATCGTAACAGGCGGAATCATTTACAACATCAATACAATAACTGCCATAAGGTATGTTATTAAAAACACCCGTGCTGTTACAAATAATAAGCACATGTGCAGGAGTATATAAACAATACTGAGGGTTACTTAAATTTACCTGGCCGGTAACAGTTGCAGTAAAATTTGTACAGCCCCTGTTGCTTATAGTTACTGCCGCATCCATTGAAGGAATGGGTGGCCCAACTGTAAAGCATCGCACAATAGTTGTATCGTAACAGGCGGAATCATTTATAACATCGATACAATAACTGCCATAAGGTAAATTATTAAACACACCTGTACTGTTACACATAATAAGTACATGCGCCGGTGTATATAAACAATATTGTGGGTTAGATGTATTTATCTGTCCTTCGATAGTTGCAGTAAATGTTGTACAGGTTAAATTTGTTATTAGTACGTTGGGTGCAACCGATGGTACAGGCCTGTTTACAGTAAAGCAACGTGTTATTGTAGTATCATAACAGGTAGAGTCGCTAATAATATCAATACAATAACTGCCGTAAGGTAAGCTATCAAACACGCCTGTAGTGTTACAGGTTATTAAAACCCGAGGCACAGCATACAAACAATAAGTAGGGTTAAATAAATTTGTTTGTCCTGTTACTGAAGCTGTAAAAGTTGAGCATGATAAATTAGTTATTGTAACTGTTGCATCTACAGATGGCACAAGCCGGTTAGCAGTAAAGCATCGTATTATTGTTGTATCGTAACATGCAGGATCATTAATAATTTTTATGCAATAATTTCCAAAGGGAAGATTTTGAAAGACACCGGTTGAATCGCAGGCAATTAAAACATCTGCAGAATCGTAAAGGCAATAATTAGGGTTATAAAGATTTTGCTGCCCTGTTACTGTTACCGTAAAATCATTACAGGAAGTTTGTACATTCAAATTAACAGAAGGTATGGGTTTTATTCCTGTAAACGTTCTGATAATTGTTGTATCGTAACAACTGTTTTTAATTGTAATACGGTAGGTACCATAAGGAAGCAAATTAAAAACACCAGTTGCATTACATGTAATTAATGCCGCACTGCTGTCGTAAATACAATATAGTGGTGCAGTTAAATTTATTTGCCCTGTAACAGTAGCAGTAAAAGTAGAACAAGCCATATTAGACATTGCAATAACAGGCGATACAGAAGGTATTGGATATAAACCCGTCCATGATACTGATTTAATATTACCGCATAAATCCTTTACAAATAATTTTACAGTATTTTTATTACCGGTATAATATTTAAAACTGTTAGTGGTAAACCATGTTGTATCTCCGGGAGTAACTGATGCCCCATAAAAAAATCCGTTAAAGATTGGATGAGGAGTAACATTACCTTTAATGTCTTTTAAATTAATTGTTACGGCTATACTGTCGCAGGTAATTTTTGTAACAGTATAATTATTTATTATCCAATCATAATTCTGTATAGAAATATTTCTTGTTTGTATAGCACCGCAGGAATCACTTAACTGAATAAAATAATTACCGTTTATTAAACCGGTAAAAATTCCCGGAACGCTTACTGTGCCAATACCTGAAGCGGAAGGTGCAATAATTTTGTAAGAGAATGGCGCTCTTCCATATTGCTGACTGATAACCGTTATTGTACCGTCACTTCCGTTAGGGCAGGTTACGTCTGTTGCATCTAAAGTAAAGTTGGGAACTATATAATCACCATCAATGGTAATACTATCTTTTGCGTATTCACAGCCGGTAACAATATCTTTTACTGTTATCAGATACCTGCCCGGAGATAAACCACTTATAAGATTGCTGGAAGTAAACGGTGTACTAACAGGGCCAGTTGCCATATACAGATAATTTCCCGATCCGCCTTTTGCATCTATTTGCACTGTGCCGGTAGCTTCGCAACGGGATTCAGTAGTAATATAATCGGCTATTAGTGAATCGCAACAATTACCATTCAGGTTTTGAACAACTATATCTTTAACAACAGTTGTACCGCAGGAATCAGTTAGCTGGATAAAATAATTTCCACTCATTAATCCTGTAAAATTTCCTGTTGTACTCACTGTGCCAATACCGGAAACTGAGGGTGTAACTATTTCAAATATAAATGGCGGCCTGCCAAATTTTACTGAGGCAACCGTTATTGATCCATTGCCTATACCAATACACGTAGCCGGGGTAGAAGTTAATGTAAAATTAGGATCTCTGTAACCACCATCTACAGTAACAGTGTCTCTCTCATAAAAACATCTTAAACCAATATCCTGTATGCTTACCAAATAATTACCTGCAGGTAATCCGATTATAATATTACTGGGAGTATAAATTGTATTAACAGGCCCCGATACTTTGTACTCATAATTACTGGATCCTCCGGAAACATTAATTTGGATTGAGCCTGAAGCAGCACAACGGGATTCAGTTGTTCTATATGTTGCGGTTAAAGTATTACAAGCCTGTGAAAAACCAACTTTTGGAAGAAGTGAAGAAACTATTAAAGCAAGCGTAATAATACCCGTTAAGTAGAGTTTTTTCATTCGGTATGGATTAAAGTTCTAAATTTTAACGTCACATCAAATAACTTATTGCTCGAATTAAAACAATACTCTATTTAATCCGATTTAATGCCTTTTGCAGGCATACTTTTACAATAACAGGCAAAAAAATAATGAGTTTGTGGGTATTTTTTTTTCGAAAAATTACTATCCTTAGTGTAGTGTTTTTACTATCATTTAAAATTATTTTTATTGATTGGAATAATAAAAACATCTCTTTAATAAATAAATCTTTGCTCTTACTTTATTTTACTACTTATACACCACTCTGTAAGTTTGTTTCTCTCCGCTCTTTAACTCTGTAATTATTAAGGAATAAACCCCTGGTGTAATCATTGAATTTCTGGGATAGTTTATTACAGCGTTCTGTATATTATTGTATGTTTTAGACATCATTTTTTGGCCTTCTATATTATACATTTCAATGGCATAATTTTTACTTGAAACATCTGATATTGAGATATACAGTACACTATTTACCGGGTTGGGATAAAAGCTGATATCGAATTTTGCATTCTTTATCGAAACAGTATTACTATATTCAATTTTATTTTCCAGATTACTAACTTTCAGCCTGTAATAATTAATGCCATTTGCAGGGTTTTTATCTGCAAATGAATATATATTAGCTGCATTATTTTTTATTACTCCAATATCCTGATAACCGTAATTTCTATTAGAAGTACTTTGCAAAATATACTCATTTACATTAAGAGAACCTGCATTCCAATATAGTTTATTACCATCATTCTCTTTTATACCTGTTAGTGTAATATCAATGGGTAGAACACCCCTGCAAAAACCTGTTAAAACATAATTGGCATATTTTATAAGACAACCATTATTTACCACGATCCTGCAAAAATACCTACCGGTATCAGATGGTAAAAGATTTGAAAAATGTAATGACGTACCTGTACCAACAATTACACTGTCATCTGGTTGAACTCTTTTATACCAGGTGTAATCTGCGTTTGCTATTGAATCTGTTCTTAATGTTAAACTATGATTGAAACATTCCATAGAATCTGAAAAGGCCGAAAAATTAGCCAGTGGCAATATGCTGGCGTCGTGTAAACTTGCATTACCGCATCCATCAACTACACGTAAGCGTATCAGGGAGTAATTAGATCCGTTATTGATTGAAAAAACGGTACTGGCCTGTGGGCTTGTAATAATGGCGGGTAAAGAAGGCGAACTCCCGAAAATTTCATACATATAAGGCGCCTTACCGCCAAAAGCATTTACACTTACGCTAAAACCATTGTTATCACACTGGTAAGCATTGGTGCCATTTAACGATGGGAAAATATAAATATTTACAGTTACTGTGTCATACAAATGTTTATTACAATCAGTAATATAAGTGTCGAAAATATAAGTAGCAGGGGCAAGATCGGAAAAAGTGTATTGATAGCCTGCATTGGAGGACGCATTAACAGAAACAACTGAACTGTTCTTTTTTATTATTTTAGGCACAATACTTCCCCCGATATTATTATCAGCAATATTTATAACCACATCCGATGCCCCATTGGGAGAAGCTGCAGATGGGCATTTGGCAGCAGTAGTAATCAACCTGTTTGCTCTATACACTTTAGGCGCAACATAATCAGTGTCTTTATTGTTACAATTATCCGTTGCAATTATTTTATACATCAAGGGTGCATCCAAATTTGGAATACTTAAAAAGGTAACACTTGTACCGCTTGTACTGAGCGACTGCATAAACGCACCCGATGGAGCATATAATGAAATGGAATATCCCGGCGTGCCGGAAGTTATACCAACTTTAATATCCGATGCCCCAATTACATTACAAGACCTGTTTGCAGATAAACTTATATTTAATACATTTTGTGCTGCTGAAAAACATCTTTTTATAGTAGTGTCATAACAAGCTGCATCATTCTTTGTATCAATACAATAACTTCCATATGGGATACCGGTAAATATACCTGTTGCATTACAGCTCACTAAAACATTTGCACTGTTATATAAACAATACAGCGGATTATTAATATTGGTTTGCCCGGTGATTGTTGCTGTAAAAGTAGCACAGGTTTTATTACTAACAGTAACCATTGCACTTAGCGATGGCTTTGGCGCTATTACAGTAAAGCAACGGGTAATAGTGGTATCATAACAAGCCGGATTATTCACCACATCTATACAATAACTGCCATAAGGCAAATTATTAAAAACACCAGTGCTGTTACACATTATTAAAACGTGCGCCGGCGTGTACAAACAAAACTGCGGACTATTCCAATTGGCTGTATCTTTAATAGTAGCGGTAAATGTGGCACAAGTTAAATTACTTATTGCTACCACTGAATTAATAGAAGGCCTTGGCTTATTTACCGTAAAGCATCGGGTAATTAAAGTATCATAACAGGCCGGGCTATTGGCTACTTTAATGCAATACGTACCATAAGCTAAATTTGAAAAAATTCCTGTAGCATTACAACTTAATAAAACATTGGCCGCATTATACAAACAATAGTTAGGGCTGTTAAGGTTTGTTTGCCCTGTAACCGTTGCTGTAAAAGAATTACAGAACCTTGCAATTTGCACACTTGCATCAACTGATGGTACAGGCCGGGCAACCGTAAAACAACGATTGATTGTTGTATCGTAACAGGGCTCTGTTATTTTAATACAGTAGCTGCCGTAAGGTAAGGCATTAAAAATACCTGTTGTATTACAAGCTACTAAAACATTGCTGTTATCATAAATACAGTATGATGCGCCAGTTAAATTTACTTTGCCGGTAATGGTAGCAGTAAAAGTGGAGCATACTTTATTTGAAATAGACACTGTTGAACTTACGCCTGGAATAGCTGTATCTGTCCAAACAGCGGATTTTATATTACCGCAAGGGTCTTTTATAAATAATTTTACTGAGCGTTTTTTTGCTTTGTAATATTTAAAAGTATTGGTAGTAAACCAACTTGTATCGCCAGTTGTTACAGATGCGCCATATAAAAACCCATTAAAAACAGCATTGGGTGTCGCATTGCCTTTACTGTCTGTAAGATTAAAAGTAACAGAAATTGTATCGCAGCCTATTTTAGTAACAGTATAAGTATTAATAATCCAGGAATAATTTTCTATTATGATGCTACGGGTTTGAATGGCGCCGCAGGAATCACTCATTTGTATTAAGTAACTACCACTTAATAATCCTGTAAAATTTCCTGCTGTACTAATCGTTCCCACTCCTGAAGCCGATGGGGCAATAATTTTATAAGTAAATGGAGACCTTCCGTTAGTTTGCCCCGATACTGATATTATTCCATTATTTCCATTAATACAGGTTACACCGGTTGCCACCATTGTAAAATTTGGTGCCAGGTAGTTACCCGTTACTGTTACACTATCCTGATTGTAAATGCAATTGGTATTTATATCTTTTACTGTAATCAGGTACCTGCCTGGTAGCATACCAGTTAAAAGGCTGTTTGTAGTATAATTGATGGTGATAGGGCCATTAGCCTTGTAATTATAATTACCAGAACCGCCGGTTGCATTTATTTGAATAGTGCCTGTTGAGGCACACCGGGATTCGGAGATTACATAAGTTGCAGTTAATGTACTGCAGTCTTGCGCAAAAATAACTTTAGGCAAAAGCATTGCTGCAAAAACCACAAAAAAAGCTACTCCAAAAGGGTAGAATTTTTTCATAAAAACGGATTTTAGTAATTACTTAAACGGGTAAACGCAGATAAGTGCCAAAAATTGTAAACAGGGCCCTTTAACTCAAATATTTATACAAGATCCCATGACTTTTTTGCTCTATATCAAAATCCGGCCTATCTGCAATTATTCAAGACTTGATTACATAAAAAAGGGTTGCATTTTTTTACAAATAGCAACCCTTCCTGTTTAATATTATAAAGTTTATTCAACCAAAAGCTTCATCGTTTAAATGCACCTTGGTCATATCATAAAAATGATTTTGTAATTGATGTAATGAAATGGGTTGTACAATATGCCTTCTTTCATCCCTGTACCAAATTTCAAATTTTGAAAAACTATTTTTTTCCGGCAACAGCATTCTAAAAGCTCCCTTCATATATTTTACAGTACCATCTTCATTATCCTGCTTTTGAAATTTAAGTTTTGTTAACTGCTCATCAGATAATGGTATGGGGCTTAACTGTTCGGTTTCGTACCAAAAATCCTGAGTGCCGGTGTTAACACAAACTTGTTTTTCGTTACCGTTTAAATCAGTTACTTCACCCTGTTTTTTATCGCCATCGTTATCGGCAAATAAATAATCGCCAACTTTAATTTCATTAAATTTTATCATAAAGCTTTCGTTTTTATTAAAACTAAATGTAGTATTTTTTTTTGAAAAAAGATATTAAATACTGAAAGCAGGAGCTTCCAGCTACTCCGCCCAGCTCATAATGTAATTTACATTTTCTATATCTAAAGCCTGCTTTGTCAGCATTAAGGGATGAAATGTATCTACCATTACAGCAAGTTCTTTAGTTTCTTTGGCGCCAATACTTTTAGCCACTGCCCCGGGATGTGGCCCGTGCGGAATACCTGCAGGATGCAATGTTATCATGCCACGGGTTACATTTTTGCGACTCATAAAATCACCATCCACATAATAAATTACTTCATCGCTGTCAATATTACTGTGGTTGTATGGTGCCGGTATGGCATCCGGATGATAATCGTACAATCTCGGCACGAAGGAACAAACTACAAACGCATTGGTTTCAAAAGTTTGGTGTACCGGTGGCGGTTGATGTACCCTTCCGGTTATTGGTTCAAAATCATGAATAGAAAAAATATACGGGTAACAGCATCCATCCCACCCTACCACATCAAAAGGATGTGTGCCATAATGCAAACCATACAGCATACCTTTCTTTTTTGCTTTAATTAAAAAGTCGCCGGTTTTATCAATGGTTTTTAAATTTTTCGGTGTACGGATATCTCTTTCGCAATAAGGAGAATGCTCCAGCAGTTGCCCGTATTTACTCATGTACCTTTTAGGAAAACGCAAAGGCGAAAATGATTCTACAATAAACAACCGGTTATTTTCATCCGTAAATTCAATTTGATAAATGGTTCCTCTTGGTAAAATAATATAATCGCCATACCCAAAAGTTAATTCACCATACTGCGTATGTACCGTGCCGCTACCTTCATGTACAAAAATCATTTCATCAGCGTCAGTATTTTTGTAAAAATAATCCTGCATACTTTGCTGTGGCGATGCCAGTACAATATGGCAATCGCTGTTAACCAAAACCGGTATGCGGCTTTGTAAAAAATCTTTAGCTGGTTTTATAGTAAAGCCTTCGAAGCAGCGGTGCTGCAGCATTTTTTCTTCGGCTATTTGCGGACTAACATCTACCTGCGGCTCAGTTTTTATTATTTGTGTTGGCGGATGGCAGTGGTAAAGCAAAGAATAATCGTTGCTGAAACCTTCGGTACTAAATAATTGTTCGCTGTATAAACCTCCGTCAGGTTTACGAAATTGTGTATGGCGCTTGTGAGGGATTTTTCCTAAAGTATAATAGTGAGACATATTTTTAATGAATAATTTATAATGAATAATCGATAATAGATTCCATAGAAAAATATCAATTGACGCAAAGGGCTAATGAAGCCAGCAGGAAAATATATTTCCAGTTGCGCTTATCAATATAATAGGTGAAATTGCGGTGAAAAGGCATAAAACAGATTTCTGATTTTCGATTTCTGATTTTAGATTGCATCAAATTTACAAAACATATTTGAAACGGATTGGCCTTATATCAGACACACACAGTTTTTTAGATGAAGCCGTTTTTGAGCATTTTAAAAACTGCGATGAAATTTGGCATGCCGGGGATTTTGGTACGGGAGAATTGGCTAAGAGGCTAAAGGAGAAAAAGAGTTTAAAAGGTGTGTATGGCAATATCGATGGACAGGATATAAGAACTGAGTTTCCTGAACAATTGGTTTTTATGTGCGAAGAAGTAAAAGTAATGATGCGGCATAACGGTGGTTATCCGCCACGGTATAATCCAGAAACAAAAAAAGAATTACTCATTCATCAACCACAACTTTTTATTAGCGGCCACAGCCATATTTTAAAAATTATGTTTGATGAGAAATTGCAGTGCCTGCACATGAACCCCGGTGCCGCAGGTAAACAGGGCTGGCATAAAGTGCGTACACTTATCCGTTTTAACATTGATGGAAAAGAAATGAAAGATTGTGAAGTGATAGAATTAGGAAGTAAATAAAAAATTATTTACCTCCGTTCGCTTTCAAATCTGCTTTGCAATTAGCATCCAATGGCGGAATGCTTCCTGTAATTAAAAAGCCCAGCACATCTGTAGTTTCCGATGCATAATACATCAGGCAGTTGGTATTATTGCAATGGCTGCCATGCGCTGCATCTTTATGGTTGGTTTGCATAGTGGTTCCAACATCAACTAAGCCAAGAATATGCCCGGCTTCATGCTCTAAAACAGTTGACTCTAATTTTGTTCTGCTGGCCTGGCCTATGCCACCCGAATTATCGTGGATTGTTTTACCAAAGATGCACATGGAGGTATTTCTAAAAGCTACACCCAAAACATTTCCTTCGGTGTAGCCGCCATCGGTATATAAAAAATAAACCCCCAACTGGCTGCCCGATGTATAGGCTGTACGATTGTTCTTTTCTATTGTGGCTATATCATTTAATGATAATACGGTTTTACCCGAACCGGTAATTGCACTTTGCACAATAGTAACACCACCGGGTTTATTTACCAAAGTATTAAAAAAGGCTGTAAGATTATTTAATGAAGCCGCATCCGGTGCAAAGCCGGGCATATATTGAATTTCTATTTTTATTGAAGTATAAGTTGTGGCACTTAACAAATCGTTTGCAGATGCTCCAACCTGTTTATTATTATCGCTGTTAATGGAGGGGAGGCCGGTAATAGTATCACTCTTTTTACAGGAAAAATTATTAACCGAAATAATTGCCAACAAAAAAACTAAAATAGCATGTTTCATAAGTATGATTTTAAAACTTTACTTACGAAAAACGTGCCGAAACGGTTCTTTATTGCTCTACCCAATCGGCCATAAAAATATTGGTATCTCTTGTGCCGCCATTGTTGCGGTTGCTGCAAAAAATAATCTTTTTTCCATTGGGGCTAAACATGGGGAAGGCATCAAAAGATTTTTCTGCAGATATTTTTTCCAGTCCGCTCCCATCTTCATTAATAATAAATAAATTAAAAGGAAAACCTCTTTTACTTTGATGGTTGCTGGCAAAAATTATTCTTTTATTATCGGGCATATATGCCGGTGCCCAGTTGGCATTGCCAAAATTAGTGACCTGCTTTACATTACTGCCATCGGCATTGGCAATATATACTTCCATATTTGTAGGAGCTACCAAATTTTCGGCAAGCAATTCATTATACTCTTTTATTTCGGCATCAGTTTTAGGCCTGCTGGCACGCCAGATTATTTTTTTGCCATTGGGGCTAAACCATGCACCACCATCATACCCTAAAAGATTGGTTACTCTTTTTTCTTTACCGGTTTTTAAATCCATAATATATAAATCAATATCGCCATCTTTTGTGCTGGTGTACAGCATTTTTTTCCCATCGGGAGAAATGGTAGCTTCTGCATCGTACCCTTTGCTTTTGGTTAATTGCTTTACAATTTTTCCATTAAGGTCGGCCTGAAAAATATCGTAACTGTTGTACAAAGGCCAAATGTATTTGTTGCCGTATTTTTTTCTGTCGGGTACAGGCGGGCAAGTGTCGGCACCTAAATGTGTGCTGGCATACACCACATGTTTACCATCTTTTAAAAATGCACCACAGGTTGTTCTGCCTTTACCATTGCTTATTAATTTAGGTTCAAATTTTTCGCCATTTACAGGCACTTTACCAATAAACATTTCATCGCACATAATACCTTCTTTAGGATTGGTGCGTTGAAAAATAATCCATTTACCATCAAAACTAAAATAGGCTTCGGCATTATCGCCGCCATAAGTTAATTGCTGTACGTTGGTAAAATGTTTTTCTCCGGGAAAAAGAATAGTATCGGAAAAGTGAGTGGCAAGTGGTAAGACGTGAGTAGGAAAATTAATTTTGAAAGAACTTATTATAATAGTTACTGCCAATAAGAATGTTGCACTAAGGGTTAATCTTTTCATTAAAATCTGTTTATGCAGCAAAGTTAGCAAGCTGATAGATTTAATTGTCAGAAAAATGTCATGAGGTTTGTAACTATCACTTAATTTTGCGCCAATATATTTTATGAAGCAAACAGTAAGTATTCTTTTAGCCATCATCATTTTTTCTTCCTGCAATAATGCAGTAAAAGAACAACCGGTTACCCAACAGCAAATTCCAGTGCAGGAAAAAGAGATGAAAGATGCAATTGATAAATATCCGGATTCGCTATTACTTAGAGAAACACTGATACAATATTACCAGGATAACGGCAACTTTGATGTAGCCATTGCAGAGATTAATAAAACCATACAAATTGACAGTACCGATGCCAGGCTGTGGGATAAAAAAGCCGAGTTATATCTTTTACAGGATGATACTGCCAATGCAATACAATCTTACCAAAAAGCCATTGATATTTTTCCTGATCCGCAGTTTATCATGTCTCTGGGATGGTTGTACGCAAAAACAAAAAACAATATGGCATTGGCAATGGCCGACGCTTTAATAATTGGTAAAAATGCAAAGGCGGATAAAGAAGCCAATTTAATAAAAGGTTTGTATTACAGTTCTATTGGAGATAAACAAAAAGCCATAACTTTTTTTGATAATTGCCTGGCTCTGGATTACACATTCATGTTTGCTTACCGTGAAAAAGGAATTACGTTGTATGACATGGGAAAATATGAAGAAGCGCTGAAAGTTTTAGACAAAGCGGTTACACTTCAAAATAAATTTGATGAAGGTTATTACTGGATGGGCCGCTGTTTCGAAAAATTAAATAAGCCCAATGATGCTATAGAAAGTTACAGAACTGCATTGCTCTGTAATCCTGATTTTGTGGAAGCAAAAGATGCATTGGCTAAATTAAAATAGTTGAAAGTTGATGGTTGAAAGTTTAAAGAGTATGATAATTTGTGCATTCTTTTTATATAGTTAGCTTTGCAAATAGAACATTCAACATTCAACATTCAACATTCAACATTCAACATTCAACATTCAACATTCAACATTCAACATTCAACATTCAACATTCAACATTCAACATTCAACAATGCCCATCATCGCCCCTTCCCTCCTTGCCTCTAACTTTTTAAATTTACAAGCCGAATGCAATATGCTAAACCAAAGCCAGGCCGACTGGTTTCATTTAGATGTAATGGATGGCCGCTTTGTACCCAACATAAGTTTTGGGCCGATGTTGATAGAATTTTTCAGCAAAGCCACCACCAAAGTTTGTGATGTGCATTTAATGATTGAAGAACCCGAAAAATATGCCGAAGCATTTAAAAAAGCCGGTGCCGATATTTTAACTGTACATATTGAAGCCTGCAGAAATTTACACCGCAATATTCAGCAGATAAAAGAATTGGGCATGCAGGCAGGTGTGGCCATCAATCCGCATACACCGGTAGAAAGTTTAAAAGATATTTTAGCCGATATTGATTTGGTTTGTATGATGAGTGTAAACCCGGGCTTTGGCGGGCAATCATTTATTCCGTACACCCTCACTAAAATAAAACAACTGCGTAAAATGATTGACGAACAATCGTTAAATGTAAAAATAGAAATTGATGGCGGTGTAACTTTAGCTAATGCAAAAGCTATACTTGATGCAGGCGCAGATGTTTTAGTAGCAGGCAATACTGTTTTTAAATCTGCGGATCCTATCGCAACAATTGCACAATTAAAAGCTTTATAGTACCAATGAAAATTAAACTCCTTTTATTTTTTGTTACAATTATTTTTACTACCACATTTGTAAAAGCCCAGACAAAAGAGTATAAAATTGATAGTACTCTGGAGAAATGCATTGCAAAAGATGTAAGTGATGCAGGAATGATAAATTGTTTACAAAAGGCCGAAACAGATTGGGATAAAGAGTTAAATAAATATTACAAACTCTTGCTCATTAAATTAGATACATCTGAACAAAAAAAATGCAGAGATTCTCAAAGGCAGTGGTTAATATACAAAGAAAAGGAAGTAAATTTCTTTACTGATGTTTTTAGTAAAAAGGATGGCTCATTGTGGAATTTATTAATTGCTGATAAGAGAATGCAAATAACAAGGTTAAGAGCAAAAGAACTTATTGCATATTACGAAACACTTACGCAAAATTAAAAGCACCGACCGGGTAATTTAAATTTCCCCTTTTGTACACAATTAAAAGCCCTATAAATTCTGATATATTTGTTCCAGTGCAAATAAATTTTTCTTCAGCCAGTTGGTTGTGCCTTTTGGCCAGGTAATTTTTTTAGAAATTACATTGTCCATCATATCATAAGCCTTCATAGCTTCAGCATTATTATAAAAACAACCCTTCCATTTTTCTGAAATTTCTTTCCTGTTTTGAATACTGATACGGCCGGCATACCATTCCAAACACGAAGGCAACCCATAAAACGAAGCAGCAACAGCCTTTCTTGCAATAACATCTTTATAAAATAAAATAAAGAAACGCAGGTTATCTTTTAAGCGTTGCTTAATGGCAACGTCACTTTCGGATGCCCGGGGTTTAATGCGCCATTTATTATTGGCTATATAAAACGGATCATCAGCAGCATTTTTATACCGCTTTGCATCCGATACAAAAGTTAAAACAGTTTCCGATTTAATACCCACATTGGTCAGCTTCATTTCATTAGCAGCCAGTGCCCTTAATTTATATATATCGCTGCTGCCATTGGTGTATTTTAAAGTCAGTATTTTGTTTGCTTCATCAAATTTCCAGGTGCCATTATCCATGGCATTGCGTATATTTTTTACAATGGCAAAATCAGATGCCATCGAAAAACTTCTCACCGGCATTTCAAAAGCGCTGCCATCGCTTGCCACTTCCAGCGCTTCTTTATCATCATCTAAAATCCAGTTTTGCGTAAGCAGCTCCTGCATATTTGTGGAAGCAGATAAATCCTGCAGCATATCCGGCAATGCCTGGTACATGGTATCGGTACTGTACGAGTCTTCAGTACTTTGTTTTTTACTGTCTTTAACAATCTTTTTTCCTTCGTCTGCTTTTTTATTTTCGTTACAACTGGTTGTTACAAAAAAAAGCAGTGCGGCAAATCTTATTATCTTATACATTTTTATAGCTAATTAATTTGCATAAATATAAAATAAACTAACTTCATGGCATGAGAATTTTTTTGGCATTCCTGTTTACCATTATCAGCATTACTGCCGCCGCCCAAAAAAAAACAGCTTTTGTTACAGGCAAAGTAATTGATGAAAATGAAAAACCATTACAAAATGTATCGGTAGTTATTTTAGGCCGCTCTGCTGGTACTATTACCAACGACAGTGGCTATTTTAAAATAACCGTTCCTTCCGGCAAAGCCTTTGCCTTAGTATTTTCTTACAGCGGTTATAAAGAAGTGCAAAAGAATTTTTATCTCAGCAGCAACGAAGAAGAAACCGCTATAATACAAATGGAATTAGGCGGAAAAGTTTTAGATGCCATAATTGTAACCGACGATAACCAGCGTAACCAAACCGGCCTGGTAAAAATAAATCCTAAAAATGCACTGGCATTGCCCAGTACCATTGGCGGTGTAGAAGGTTTAATAAAAATACTGGTAGGCAGCAATAACGAACTCACCTCGCAGTACAGTGTACGTGGCGGCAACTACGACGAAAATTTAATTTACATCAACGACTTTGAAATTTTTCGTCCGTACCTGGTACGCAGCGGCCAGCAGGAAGGCTTAAGTTTTATTAACCCCGAAATGGCAAAGAATATTAATTTCTA
>NZ_JANMUN010000276.1:0-10978 GCF_031391665.1 Ferruginibacter sp. | reverse complement strand
ATCATCACATGTTCTGCCTCGGTAAAATGAACATAATGATTATTGTTCCAGCTGGGCACCGGGTAAATTACTTTATCGCCTTTATCAACTATTGCACGAAAGGCTGCATAAATTAACGGCCTGCCGCCTGCAGCAATTAATATTTCGTTGGTGGAATAATCTATTCCTTCTCTTACAGAAATAAAATCAGCAACAGCTTCACGTAATTCTAAAATTCCATCGGCAGGCGGGTAAGTGGTATAATGATTTTTATAAGCGTTGATGATTTCGTTTTCTAACTCCTGCGGTATGGGGAAAACAGACGAATCAAAATCACCTACTGTAAAATTGTAAATTTTATTACCCTGTTTTATTTTTTCTTTTATCTCTGCACCAAGGCTAACAATTTCTGATCCTATTAAAGTTTTGGCTAAGTGGCTTAAATTTTCTGAACTCATAATCATCTTTTAATAAAAAGCAAAAGTAAATTTTAAACATGGGTAAAACAAAAAACCTGCTGAATGAATCCACTCAACAGGTTTTTGTTTAGTGAATGAATTTATTCAACTGGTTTATATGAATTAAAAATTTTCATCGGCGTTGCTTCTGCCAACTTTTGATAGGCCATCCACTTTGTTGTAAAAAAAGTATTGGCTTTTTCTATTGCCTGCGCTACTAATGTTTCGGCAACTTCTACCTGGTTTACTTCCTGTGCATCGGGTATTTTATTTTTTCCCAGTATTTCTCCCCTTGCGGCCTGCATTTTTTCGTTTACGGTTAATTGATAAACTGTGCCATAGCCTTGCTTTTCCTGCGGCTTACCAAAAATAAAATTGCGGATACTTTTTACAGAGTCTGCCATTGCTTTACCTGTTTTGCGTAAACTGTCAGCTTCTCTTCCTTCTATATTTTTTAACTGAGCTTCTATTTTTGCAATAGTTTCATCAGCTTCTGTTAAACGGTCAGTTATCTCTGTAAGTTTTAATGTACTTTTTTCTAAACGGTTTAATAAAACGATTTTTGCATCGTAAACATTTTTATCATTTGGCACATTAGGGTCGGCATTTACAACAATCATTGTTGAATCGGCTGCTGTACCTAAATTAACCACTACTTTATATGTACCGGGATAAACAGGCATTCCGAAATTTACCGGCTCCGGCGAATTTGGTTTTGGTTTTGCAGAACCCGGCTGACGGATACCTTTTGTTTCGTACCTCCAGTAGTTTCTGTTAAAACCACTGTCCGCTTTTATTTTTGTTGTTCTTATTAATTCATTGGTACTGTTATAAATTTTTACTATGGCTGAATCATTGGAGGAAGATTTTTTTCTGGTTGTGGTGTCTTTGCCTGAAATACCTGAAATGGAATTTCGGGGCACATCAACAAAAAAAGAATAGGAGGCTCCACGGTTCCTGTTCTGTCCTTCATACATTCCCCAGGTGCTCCAGTCATAACCCGGCGCAGATTTATAGATTGCTTGGTATGCTGTCGGCGCTTCAAATACGGTTAACGTTTTTGTAAATGCAGCACCATTATTGGCAGCAGCTTTTCTTAATGGTCTTATATCATCTAAAATATACATTGCCCTGCCAAAGGTTGCAATACATAAATCAGCTTCTCTTTCCTGTATTGCCAAATCGTAAGTGGATACAGCGGGGTAACCGTTTTTCCATTGCTGAAAATTGGTACCGTTATCAAAACTTACCCAAAGCCCCTGCTCCGTGCCGGCAAAAATTAAATTGGGTTCTGCAGGGTCCTGTATCATACATAATGCATAACCCTTTACTTTATTTTCATCGATCATCCGCTCCCATGTTTGTCCATAATTTTTGGTACGAAAAATATAAGGTTTAAAATCGCCACGGCGGTAATCGTTGCAAACTACAAATGCTTCTGCAGCATTATAGCGGCTTGCAGTAATTTGTGGTATCCATGCACCCAAAGGCATACCCGCAATTTTCCCTCTAAAATTGGCCCATGTTTTTCCGCCATCTTTTGTAAGCTGCACATTACCGTCATCGGTACCCACCCAAATTATTTTATTGTCTTTAGCTGATGGCGCAATACATAAAATAGTATTAAAATTTTCTGCCCCGGTAATATCAATCGAAAGCCCGCCATTATTTTCCTGGTTTTGCTGTTGCTTGTTATCGGTAGTTAAATCTGGCGAAATAGTTTGCCAGCTTAATCCTTTGTTGTTGCTTTTATGTAAAAACTGGCTGGCATAATAAATTGTTTTTGCATCTGTGGGGTCTTGTGCAAAAGCGGCGTTCCAGTTAAAACGTAAATACGTTTTTGCATCCGGAGTGGGTGGCTTAATTCTCATCTCTTCACCAGTTACCACGTTTCCTTTTTGTAATTCGCCTTCCTGGCTCATAGAATAAATCCAGTCATTATTTTCGGGATCCGGGGCTGCATCAAAACCATCGCCGCCTGATAAATTATTCCAGTAAAAATTTCTGATACTTCCGTTTGTCCACGTGTACGCAGGGCCGTGCCAGCTTCCGTTATCCTGCATGCCCCCCATAACATTGTAAGGAATTTTATTATCAACATTAATATGATAAAATTGCCCCACAGGAATTTGATCGCTGAAGATCCAGTTTCTTCCCCTGTCACGGCTAATGCCAATACCACCATCGTTACCATCAATTATAAAATTAGGATCGTTGGGGTTTATCCAAAATGCATGATGATCGGGATGAATGCCGCTGTAAGGAATTACTGTGCTGAAACTTTTTCCGCCATCTTCACTCATAGTTATTGTTTGGGTGATATTGTATAAACGGTTTTCATTTTTAGGATCAACTTTTATATCCTGAAAATAAAAAGCCCTGTTGGTAACATCCGTTTTATTGCTGTTTACCAGCTCCCACTTAAAGCCGCCATCATCAGTTTTGTATAAACCATTTTTTGTGGCTTCCACTAAAGCGTATATACGTTTAGGTTCGTTGTGAGAAATAGTTAAACCAATACGGCCATAATTACCTTCGGGCAAGCCTTCTTCCTTACCTAATTTTTTCCAGTTTTTCCCGGCATCATAAGTAATATATAAACCACTGCCCGGCCCACCACTGTTAAAACTGTAAGGCGTACGGCGGTGTTGCCACATAGCCGCAATTAATTTATTGGGGTTAGAGGGATCAATAATTAAATCGGCACAACCGCTGGTATCATTGGTGTGTAAAATTAAATTCCAGGTATCGCCGCCATCGGTTGTTTTGTAAACGCCACGTTCAGGATGTTCGGCATACGGATTGCCGATAGCTGCAGCATAAATGGTATTAGGGTTTACAGGGTCAATAATGATCCGGTGAATGTTTCTTGTTTTTTCAAGTCCCATCATTTTCCAGCTTTTGCCACCATCTAAACTTTTAAAAATACCACCACCAATGTTTACAGAGTTACGTGGATTGCCCTCGCCGGTACCCACCCACAACACCGAAGGGTTAGTTTGCTGCACTGCCACCGCACCAATATTTAAAATGGGTTGATCATCAAAAATGGGTTCCCATTTGGCGCCGCTGTTTTCGGTTTTCCAAACGCCGCCACTTGCTGTACCTAAATAAATTACATTGGGGTTACTGTATAAAGCATCAATAGAAGTTACACGGCCACTCATGCCAGCAGGACCAATACTACGGGCTTTTAAATTTTTAAATTGAGTAAGAGATATTTTTTGTGCAACTGAAACAGTGCTTAAAAAAGACAGCAATACCAGGCTGCACAATGCGTTAAAATTATTCATCAATATAAGTTTAGGTACATGAAGGTGCATAAAATTTACAGCTCTTACAAAATAATTATGCAAACGGAAAAAAAATCGCCTCCTTTAGTCAGGAAGCGATTTTTTCATTTACAGCCGTGCGTTAATTAAGCTTTGTTTTTGGCTGATCTGTTTTTAAATATTTATCTAAAAATTTCAACGTTTCTTCGGCAGCTTTCATCTGATTTTCTTTTTTTACAAAGCCATGCCCTTCATCAGGAAACAATACATATTCCACAGGGGTGCCATTCTTTTTTGCACCAGCCACAATCTCATCACTTTCCTGTTGTAAAACCCTTGGGTCGTTAGCACCCTGCAGCACCAGCAAAGGCGTTTTAATTTTATCAGTATTAAATAATGGAGAAATATTTTTTAACCTTGTTGAGTCTGCACCAAACGGGTCTCCCATTTCATCGTACAACGATTTTTTAAAACTTTCCCAATAAGGCGGCACATTTTTTAAAGTACGGGGCCAGTTGGCCACACCAAATAAATTTACACCTACTTTAAATTCTTCAGGATGAAAAATAATGCCGGCAAGGCTCATAAAACCTCCGTAACTGCCGCCATAAATTCCAATTTTAGTTTCATCAATATACTCCTGTTTTGCCAGCCATTTTTTTCCATACACACAATCCATTAAATCTTTATCGCCATGGTTGCGGTTATCCATTTTGTAAAATGTTTTTCCATAGCCGCTGCTGCCCCGGTTGTTTACTGCTAAAATTGCATAACCATGATTTACAAAATATTGAATGGATTGAGAATAGCCGGCCCTTGACTGTCCGCCGGGGCCGCCATGCACCCACACCAATGCAGGAATTTTTGCATCTTTAGAAGCGGTAAGCGGTTTGTAAAAAATTGCGGGCACATCAACGCCATCAAAAGATTTAAATCTAACCACTTCGGCATTAACCAAATCATCGGGGTTTATTTCATCGCTTAATGTTTTGGTTAATTGTTTTAATTGATTTTTTTCAAAATTGTAGTGCCATAAATTTACCGGGCTTTTATCGCTTGCAACAAATAATACCATATTTTTTTCTGTAGGAGAAATATTGACACCCTGCACATCGCCTCCTGTTATTTCAGGAAATTTTAATTGCTCGCCGCTTTTATGATCAAACAGTAAAACATTATTTCTTCCATCTTCATTAATACCAATAATACGGTACTTGCCATTCTGGCTAAGGCTCATGTAAGCAACATCCCAGTTGGTTTCAAAAAGTTTTTCTTTACTGCCCGAAGCAATAGTATATTTAACCAGATAAGTAAATTCTTTTCCTTCGTTGGTAGTGTAATAAAATGAAGAGTCATTTAAATCGAAAGCCATGGGGGAGTATGAAGCAATCCCGGTATCGGCAGAAATTTTTTTCATTTCTTTTTTAACATTATCCATCAGGTACATTTCGTTTTTATCTGTAGTAATGTTTTTGGTTAAAAGCAGGTATTGCTCATTGTAAGAAACGGTATTTACATCAAGGCCACTGTCGTTTTTATAAATTAATGATGGCACCCATTTGCCGGTATCCATTTTATAGAGGTCGAAAAATTTTGCATCACGTTTATTGCTGGTGTAATAAAGGTTTGCACGGTTTTTATCCCAACCGGCAAACGAAGCTTTTTCTTTTGCGCCGGGTGTAAGGTCTTTTACGGGTTGGCCGGGGCTTTGCAGGTATAAGTGATCATTTTCATTTCCACCCTGGTCGGCACTGTAAATAAATTTATCGGTGCCGGGCACATAATCGCTGCTGAAAAAAGATTCTTTGGCAGATTGGGTTAGCGGTTTCATACTGGTATCGGCCAGGGTAATTTCGTAAACATTGTAAATACCGGTTTCGTTATTGTTTACTAATATTTTAGTTTCGTCTTTATTAAAAGCGCCGCCGCTTATATTTTTTGTTTTATAGAGTTGCTGAATGCTGTATTGCTTTACTTCCTTTTTTGCAGGCGTATCACTGCTGTTACACGAAAATAAAAAAGCCACCAGGGCAATTACAATAATTTTTTTCATAATTAAAAAGTTTAGGTAAAAGAAAGGTAAGAAAGATAATAGTATCCTGCAACAGGAAAATGATGAAAGCAATAAATGCTTTTTTAAAGGAGCAGGAATATGTAAAGTTTGAATGTAGCTATTAGCTAATTTTAAAACTCCCCGGTGTAAAAAGGATAATTTTAAAAAAATAAAGTAGTTTTATAGCATAACTGTAAATTAAAAATAAAGAAATAGTATGAAAAAATTATTAGCTGCAGCTTTTATAATGGCTTGCCTTGCCGCCGGTAAAACAGGTATGAGCCAGCAAAAATTTGGTGTAATAAATACCAACGAAGTTTTTTCGATGATGGCAGAAACAAAGAAGGCTGATTCTTTACTGGAATCTTTTCAAAAAGCAATTACTGAAGATTATACTATTTCTCAAAGCGAATTAAATGCAGCGTATGAAAAATTTGTAAAGGACTCTGTAAAAATGACGTCTTCATTAAAAGAAATAAAAAGAACCGATCTGCAAAACAGGATCACTGAATTATCCCGTAAGGAAAAACAAAGCAATGGTTTGGTAGAAGCAGAAAGAGAAAAATTAATAAAACCCATCCGGGATAAACTGCTTGTGGCAATACAGGAAGTTGCAAAAGAAAATGGCTACTCACACATCGCCTATAAAGAACAAATGATAGTTTTTCCTGCAGCAGATGATATTACCGACAAGGTTAAAAAGAAGCTGGGAATTAAATAATTACTTTTCTACTTTTTTAAAATCTAATACGGTGCCATTAATGCAGTAACGTAAACCGGTAGGCGGCGGACCATCTTCAAACACATGGCCTAAATGGCTGTTGCATTTGCCGCAGGTTACCTCTGTCCTTTTCATGCCGTGTGTATTATCGGGGGTATAAATTATACTTTCTTTTGTAATGGGTTCAAAAAAACTGGGCCAGCCGCAACTGCTTTCAAATTTACCATTGCTGCGAAAAAGCGGGTTGCCGCAAACAGCGCAATAATAAGTGCCGGTATCAAAACTGTTCCAGTATTTTCCGGTAAAAGCCCTCTCCGTTCCTTTTTCTCTGGCAATATAATATACGTCTGTAGGTAAAGTTTTTTTCCACTCCGTTTCACTCTTTGTAACTTTTGCCGTATCTGCCGGCGTAACTACAAGATTATTTTTTTTAGAACTATCCATAATATTTTTTTTAGGTTGATTATTTGAAAAATTGCCACAACTGCTTAATAAAACAGCAAACAGTAATGAGATGTAAAATAAAAATTTCATAACTACTATACAAACCCGGGTCTAAAAGGTTTTAAAATATACGAAAAGCTGGCTGCGAAAGTTTTTAAGACTTTCTTGCAAATGTTAAGGGATATTTAAAGTTGGTATATTATATTTGCTATCTTCACAAGTACAGCGATAACTATGTTTAATTTAATATTATTTGGCCCGCCGGGCAGTGGTAAAGGAACGCAGAGCGAAAAACTAATTGCAAAGTTTGGGTTAAAGCACCTTAGCACAGGCGATTTGTTGCGTAGCGAAATTGCCAACCAAACCCCACTGGGCGTAGAAGCAAAAAAAATTATGGACAAAGGACAGCTGGTGCCGGATGAAGTGGTTATTGGTATGATAAGTTCTGCATTAGATGGTAACCCCAATGCAAAAGGTTTTTTATTTGATGGATTCCCCCGTACATCTGCACAGGCAGAAGCGCTGGATAAATTATTAGAACTTAAAAAAACATCCATAGCTATAATGCTGGCACTGAATGTTAGCGAAGAGGAATTGGTAAAGCGATTAATGAAACGTGGCGAAACCAGCGGCCGAAGCGATGATACTAATGAAAATGTTATAAGGGCAAGAATAACAGAATACCGCAATAAAACTGAAGTGGTGGCCGACTATTACAATAATTTTGATAAAGTGGTAATGGTAAAAGGCGAAGGAAGTGTGGATGATATTTTTGCAGCTTTGTGTAAAGAAATAGAAGCCCGAATGTAATAAACATAAAAATTATTTTAATAGCATCCGCCAAACGCAGGATGCTTTTTTTATTTTAAATTGTGCAGCTAAACTAAATATATGGATGCAGTAAAACTCGATTTTATACAAAACAAATTTGTACCATTAGTAAACGGCCTGCCTGCAGATGCAGTTGGTAAATGGGGCAAAATGAATGCACAGCAAATGGCAGAACATGTATCGGGCTTTTTTAAAGTATCATCGGGCAAACTGCATTTTCCGTTGGTAACCCCAGAAGAGCATTTACCAAAGTTTAAAGAGTTTTTATTAAGTGATAAGGAATTCAGGGAAAATACAAAAGCACCCACTTCGGTAATTGGAGAAGAAGCGTTGCCTTTACGCAGCAGTAATATGGCAGAAGCAGTTATCGGTTTGCAAAAAAGTATTGCTGAGTTTGTAGATTATTTTGCAGCTGATGCAAATATAAAAACTTTACACCCGGTATTTGGCGCATTAAATTTTGAAGAATGGATATTGCTGCATTATAAGCATGTGGTGCATCATGGAAAGCAGTTTGGGGTGGTGTAGAAAAATGTAATTCTTTGTTAATGATGATTATTAATTAAGTTTATAATTAAATTCTTCTCTTCCTGTTTCCAATTGAACTGTTGCATTTTTTGCAACAGTTGCCGAATAGGAAAGCTCTTCAGATTCAAAAATGTTTTTTAAGTGTCTGGAAATAACAGATTTGTCTCTTTCAAACAAATCAGAAATTTGCTTTAAGGATAGCCAAAAAGTATCGTTTTCGAATGTAACTTCTACCTGAACTTGCTTATCAGGATTTCTATAGCATTCATAATATTAAAATTAGATTTTTCTTTTCAATCCTTAGTTTTGTGCTAACAATAAAGCTATGAATAAATTACGCAACTACATAACCGGCAACTGGATTACAGGCGATGGCGAGGGACAACTTTTATACAACGCCGTTACTGCAGATATAATTGGTGCTGCAAGTACAAAAGGGTTAGATTTTAAATCGGTTACTGAATATGCAAGAACAGTAGGTAACCCTGCTTTACGCAAAATGACTTTTCATGCAAGAGGAAATATGCTTAAAGCATTAGCATTGCATTTGCGTAATCATTTAGATAGATTTTATACCATCAGTTATCAAAGCGGCGCTACCAAAGCAGATAGCTGGGTAGATATTGAAGGCGGAATCGGCAATCTTTTTGCCAATGCATCTTTAAGAAGAAAATTTCCGGATGAAGTTTTTTGCATAGATGGCGAAAGCCATAATTTTAGCAAGAATAATACTTTTATGGGCACCCATATTCTTACACCAAAAGAAGGCGTGGCCATACATATCAATGCATTTAATTTTCCGGTATGGGGCATGCTGGAAAAAATTGCGGTGAATTTACTAGCGGGTATGCCCTGTATTGTAAAACCGGCTACGGTTACCAGTTACTTAACCGAAGCTGTGGTAAAAGAAATTATTGCCAGTAAAATTTTACCTGAAGGAAGTTTACAATTACTCTGCGGCAGTGCCGGCGATTTATTAGATCATGTAACAAGCCAGGATGTGGTAACATTTACAGGCAGTGCAAAAACAGGATTGATGCTAAAATCCAATCCAAACATTTTAAAGGAATCAGTACCGTTTACCATGGAGGCCGACAGCTTAAATTGTATTGTGTTGGGAGAAGATGCGGCACCCGGCACAGCAGAGTGGGAAATTTTTGTAAAGGAAGTGCGAAGAGAAATGACTTTAAAAGCAGGGCAACGTTGCACGGGCATCCGCAGAATATTTGTGCCAGAAAATAAAGTAGAAGATATGTGGAAAGCGATTGCAACTTCTTTAGCACAAACAACAATCGGTAATCCGCTGAACGAAAAAGTAAGGATGGGTTCTTTAGCAGGAGAAACACAACGTAAAGAAGTTAGAGAGCAGGTGCAAAAATTATTAGCATCATCACAAATTGTTTATGGCAGTTTAGATAGCGTGGAAGTGATAGACGCCGATGCCAGCAAAGGCGCTTTTATTTCTCCCATTTTATTAATGAACGATAAACCTTTTGATGCAACAGCAGCCCATGAAGTAGAAGCCTTCGGTCCGGTAAGCACCATCATGCCTTATAAAAATATTGATGAGGCTATTGTATTAAGTAAATTAGGAAAAGGAAGTTTAGTTACTACAATTGTTACTGCAGATTATAGCATTGCAAAACAATATGTAGTGGGTGCAGCATCGCATCACGGAAGAATTTTAGTATTGAATAATGAATGTGCTAAAGAAAGCACCGGCCACGGCTCACCGCTGCCGTTATTAGTGCATGGCGGCCCGGGCAGGGCGGGTGGCGGCGAAGAAATGGGTGGCATACGTGGCGTAAAACATTATTTACAACGTACGGCTTTGCAGGGTTCGCCAACAACCATTACGGCAATCACCAATGTGTATCAACCCAATGCTGCAGGAAAAGATCCGGGCAAACATCCCTTTAAAAAATATTTTGAAGAGCTGCAAATTGGAGATCAAATTATAACTGAAAAAAGAATTATCACCAGTGAAGACATTGATAAATTTGCCGACCTGAGTGGCGATCATTTTTATGCCCATAATAAAAACACCGATTTTGCAGGCACTATGTTTGAGCAGCAGGTAGCACATGGTTATTTTATCATGAGTATTGCTGCAGGTTTGTTTGTTGACAGTTATGAAAAAAATCCAGTGCTGTTAAATTATGGTATTGATGAATTGCGTTTTACCAAACCTGTTTACCCCGGTGCAGAAGTATACATCCGCTTTACCTGTAAAGAAAAATTGCCCAACGATAAAAGGGTAATTGAAAAAGCTGAGGATTTTAAACGTGGCGATGATATTGAAAAAGGAATTGTAAAATGGCTGGTGGAGTTTTTTGATGAAACGGATGAAATTACCGGCGTAGCAACAATTTTAACAATGGTTAAGAAAAAAAATCAGTAACTTTTATAAAAATATTTTTATGTTACAAGGATACGTACAAAGCCATATAGAACATGGCATCAACACCATCGAATTTTTTCATCCGCAAAGCAACAGCCTGCCCGGAAAAATTTTAGAAGAGCTGGCAAAAGAAATTCATTTCGCAGGTATGCATGACGATACCAAAGTGATTATTTTAAAAAGTGCAGGTGATAAAACTTTTTGCAGCGGTGCTTCCTTTGACGAATTGATTGCTATAAAAAATGAAAGTGAAGGGTTAAAGTTTTTCAGTGGTTTTGCCCATGTTATTAA
>NZ_JANMUN010000202.1:0-28703 GCF_031391665.1 Ferruginibacter sp. | reverse complement strand
AAAAACCTGCGTTGGTAACATTAAGTTGATAATAGCCCATCAATCTTTTTTGTGGGCCATAATACCATTCGGCAAAACGTAACGTGGTACCAATGGAGCCGCCAAAATTTTTGGTATCCTGCAGGCGGTCGTACCGTGGTACATTATTAGTGTTAGATAATTGAAAGTTTACAGAGTGCGTAATATTTTCGTTTTGTTTAAATAAAAATTTCTGGGTAATATCCCATTGTTTATATCCCGAAAATTTTTGCACCCTGTCATCGGAGTTTGTTATAACAGAATCTACGCCATTAACCCGATCAATGTATTGGCTTCTTCTTCCAAAATTGGGATACTTACTATTGTAATTGCTGCCAATTTTTAAATCGCCAAAATCGCTGTAATTATATGCCTGAAACCAGGCGAATTTTTTACCTCCAATACTAGCATCGGCATGAACTGTTTTTTCGTCATTTACACTGCTGTACCTGGTAAAGCCTGTGCCAGTTGTTAAAAATTTTTTATGGCCGGATAAAATTGGCACTTTTGTAATTAAATGAATGGTGCCTCCCAATGCATCGCTTCCATATACTGTTGACGATGGGCCGTACATTACTTCTACACGGCTTAAAGAATTTTGATCAGTTGTTATTACATTTTGCAAATGCCCTGATCTGTAAATGGCATTATTCATTCTTACGCCATCAATAACCAATAAAACCCTGCTTGCCTCAAAGCCACGCAGTACCGGACTGCTGCCACCCTGCTGACTTTTTTGAACAAAAACTTTTCCAGTATTAATTAATAAGTCGCCGGTATTTTGAGCATTATTTTGAGCAATTGTTTTAGAGGAAATGATGTCAATTTTTTGGGCAATATTTCTTTTCTTTTCTATAAAGTTGCTTGATGAAACCACCACTTCTTCCAGATCAACCTGTTTTTTTGAAGTATCAACAGCAGGCACAACAGGTTTTTGTGCCTGTAAATTTTGCAGCAGTAATAAAGCTGTTGCTGCTAAATATATTTTTTTCATTTATTTAGTTTTGATAAAAGAAGGAGCTGCTAATATTATATACAGCAGCAATACACTTATAAAATATAAGTGCAGGTTAAGTAAAGGGTAATAAAACTAAACGTTGGGGGGAGGCGTAAATACAGATAAAAATTGGCTTACAGCCTTTTCATTACGGTTGATATAAACTGGTGTATTATTTTTATCTGCAAATGTAATTACTGGTTCTTCATTTTTAGTGATGGCAGCGGTGAAAATAAACTTCAGCAGTAATTGATTAAGCGGCGCAGCGTCATCTTTTTTTTGATGCACTAAATTGGCAAATTCTTTTTTTAATTTATTTTCTTCATGATCGTATAAGCCGGTAAAGACTATTTTTTCGCCATCTATGGTGTAAGATTTTATGTCGAATAATTTTCCATCAATAATAATCTCTTTATTTTTTTTAAACCATTTTACATCAGCCTTGTTTAAAACAATGGTTTGCAAAACTGCACTCTCCAGCTTATCTTTCATTGCATGCTGTATTTGTTTTTGCTTAACGGTAAAACCTATAAAAAAAAATAGCGGCGCAGCCACCACAAGCAGCATTGCAAAAGCCATTATTTTTTTTCTGTTAAACATAAGCAGAGTACAAATCTAAATAAATTATTTTGATGGAGGTGGCGCCGGGCTTTTAGGCCGTTTTAAACTATCCTCGGGGTATTGTGCTTTCATACTGTCTCTTAAAGCCGTAGCCCAGTTGGTTAAACTTAACTTTTGCTGCTGGTTTAATGTAGCATTGCCATGCAAATAAGTATAAGATTCAAGCGGCATTTCCCCTTCTTCAACCTCTTTATTAATTTCCTCTAATTTTCTGTACTGCCTGCCAATTCTGTAAGAGGCAAATTCAGAAAAATTCAATTCAGCCTTAGCATCTTTTATATGATCGGCCAGCCACCAGGCTACTGGTTGAATATTATTATACCAGGGATATGCTGTGTTGTTGCTGTGGCAATCGTAGCAGCTTGTTTTAAGAATAGTCTGCACATCCTGCGGCACAGTATATTTCGTTGTAATATCATTTGTACTTATGCCTTCAGCTATATTTTTTGCAGGCCTGAAAAACTGGATCACTATAAATACCAGTAAAAGCAGTAAAAAAAATCTTTTAAAAAACTTTTTCATGGTTGGTTGTTATTAAAGGTTGGTTAAAATATCTCCGTTCATTTCTTTTGGTATAGGCAAACCCATCATGGTTAATATAGTTGGTGCAATATCTCCCAATTTACCATTTTTTATATTTCCTTTCCAATTATTATCAACAATAAAAAATGGCACCAAATTTAAAGTGTGTGCTGTGTTAGGTGTGCCGTCTTCATTTATTTCATAATCGGCATTGCCATGGTCTGCCAAAATAAAAATAGCATAATCTTTTTTTAATGCAGCCGTTACTACTTTTTCTACGCAGGTATCAACCGTTTCTACCGCTTTTATTACAGCATTCCACACGCCGGTGTGGCCCACCATATCTGCATTGGCAAAGTTGAGGCAAATAAAATCTGCCGGATCGTTTTCTATTTCTTTTACAATAGCATCAGTTACTTCATAAGCACTCATCTCCGGCTGTAAATCGTATGTGGCCACTTTAGGCGATTGCACCATAATGCGCCTTTCTCCCACAAATTCTTTTTCTCTGCCGCCGCTAAAAAAGAAACTTACATGCGGATATTTTTCTGTTTCGGCTATGCGTATTTGTGTTTTATTATTTTGTTCTAAAATTTCGCCTAAAGTATTTTTTAAATCATCGTTTTCAAAAACCACATGTACATTTTTGTAAGTATGGTCGTACTGTGTCATGGTGGTGTAATGCAAATTCAATTTCGTCATTCCAAAATCAGGGAAGTCAGTTTGCGTAATTACCTGAGTAATTTCCCTGCAACGGTCGGTCCTAAAATTAAAACAGATAACCACATCGCCATCTTTAATGGTGGGTGTTTGCAGTTGGGTGTTTATGATTGGTTTTATAAATTCATCCGTTACCTTTTCTTCATAAGATTTTTTTACAGCGGCTAAAATATTATCTGTTTTTTCTCCAATGCCATTCACCAAACCATCATAAGCCAATTTTACCCTTTCCCAGCGTTTGTCCCTGTCCATTGCATAATACCTTCCGGTAACAGTGGCAATTTTGCCTGTTGATTTTTCTAAATGATTTTGCAGATCAGTTAAAAATCCCAAACCACTTTTTGGGTCGGTATCCCTACCATCGGTAAAGGCATGTATCAAAACATTTTGCAAACCTTTTTGTGCACAAAGTGAGGTTAATGCTTTTAGATGATTAGTGTGAGAATGTACTCCACCATCACTAACCAAACCCATTAAATGCAATGGCTTATTATTTTGTTTGGCAAAATCAATAGCTTCCAGCAAGGTAGGATTAGTTGCAAATTCGCCGGTTTTTATAGCCACATTAATGCGTTGTAACTCCTGATAAACAATTCGACCGGCACCTAAATTTAAATGGCCCACTTCGCTGTTGCCCATTTGCCCTTCGGGCAGGCCTACCTCTTCGCCACAGGTAACCAATGTGTTATTAGGATATTTGTTGTAGAGCGAACTTACAAAAGGAGTTTTGGCATGTTGTATTGCATCGCTGCTTTTTACCTTACCCAGGCCCCATCCATCCATTATTATCAGTATAACTTTCTTATCTTCCATTTGGTAAAACTAAAATATTTGCAACTAATTACCTTGTATTTGCAACAAATACGTATAAAACTTACTGACATCCAGGCTGCTTTAACACAGCTTGGCACAGTTTTAGCAAAATGCATAGTAACCTAAAATACCTATAAATGAAACGATTTTTTACATTCCTTGGAGCTGCAGTTATTCTATCATCTTTTACGCTTTTTACAAGTATAGATGAGGTGGTAACAGCTATGAAAAATGGCGATGCTGTACAAATTGCCCGTTTTTTTGACAATACTGTTGAAATAACCATGCCTGATAAAAGCAATAATTACAGTAAAAATCAGGCTGAAGTTGTTTTAAAAGATTTTTTTAGTACGAACGGAATAAAAGGTTTTGATGTGATACATAAAGGCGAAAATGCAGGTTCGCAATACTGTATTGGAACGCTGGTTACAAAAAACGGTTCGTTTAGAACTACAGTTTTTATGAAACAAAAAGGCGACAAACAGCTCTTGCAGGAGATAAGATTTGAAAACAGATAATTTTCTATGGAGAATTATATATAAACCCCGGAATTTTTTTCCGGGGTTTTCTTTTTATGTTTGCCCTTAGCTTTGTAATTATGGATTATAATCAACAATTAGATATATTGATAAAAAATGCATTGCAGGAAGATATTGGCGATGGCGACCACTCTACATTATGCTGTATTGATGCCAGCGCAAAAGGGAAAGCAGTTTTAAAAATTAAGCAAGATGGTATTTTAGCCGGAATGGAAGTTGCCGAAAAAATATTCAAGTATATGCAGCCGGATATTGTTTTTACTGCTTACAAAAAAGATGGTGATGCGATGCAGTTTGGCGATATTGCTTTTGATGTGGAAGCAAAAGTGCATACCATTTTACAATGCGAAAGATTAGTGCTTAACAGTATGCAGCGCATGAGTGGTATTGCCACATTAACCAAACAGTATGTTGATAAATTAAAACCCTTTAAAACAAAATTATTAGATACCCGTAAAACAACACCCAATTTTCGACTTCTGGAAAAAGAAGCCGTAAAAATTGGAGGCGGTGTAAACCATCGCTTTGGCCTGTACGATATGATTATGCTTAAAGATAATCATATTGATTATTGCGGTGGTATCGAAAAAGCCATTGAAAAGGCGTACGCTTATGTGCAGCTAAAAAAGCCCGGTTTAAAAATAGAAGTGGAAACAAGAACTATTGAAGATGTAAAAAAAGTAATGGCTGTTGGAAAAGTAAATCGCATAATGCTGGATAATTTTACACCGGAATTAATTACCGAAGCATTAAAAATTATTAACGGTAAATACGAAACAGAAGCCAGCGGCGGAATTAATTTAGATAATATTGAAATGTTTGCGGCTACAGGTGTGGATTATATCAGCAGCGGTGCAGTAATTCATCAGGCAAAAAGTTTAGATTTAAGTTTAAAGGCAAAAATTATTTAAGTAATATTTTCAGGTTAGAATATGAACAAAAAGAAAATCACTTTAAATTCTTTAGGAGGATTAGTTTACTCCACCAACCCCGATTTTAAATTGGAAGAAACCATTAATGAAGTAACAGAAACCTTACTGCCTTCTCAACAAAAATTAAAAATATTGTTAGATAAAAAACAGCGGGCCGGTAAAAAAGTTACTTTAATTGAAGGCTTTATTGGCAGCCAGTCTGATTTAGAAGAGCTGGGAAAAAAATTAAAATCATTTTGCGGCACAGGCGGCTCGGTAAAAGACGGTGAAATAATTATTCAGGGCGATAACAAAGATAAAGTGCTGCAATGGTTGCAGAAAAATGGCTATTTGTCATCTAAAAAAGTATAATTATTTTTTGGATGAATAAAATAATTTGGATGGTGATTGTTCTCTTATTATTAGGAGGTGTAATTGCAGCTGTTTTAAAATCCTGCGAAGGCTTTTCTAAAATGGCTTCTTAAATTTTTTCTTCATTTATAAAATAGCTCAATGCGCCACTGGGGCATTTTTTTACCTGCTCCATAATTTGTTCGGTACTTGCTTTATTCATTTCTATCCATGGTGTACGGCGGGGATCAAATACCTGGGGCAAACCTTTAAAACATATTGCTGAGTGAATACAAATTTCAGGTTTCCAAACTACCGTAACATCTCCATTGGTGTACTTATGTGTTTTTAGCGGCATATAAAATATTTTATTTAACAACAAATCAAGGGTAATTTACAAAAAAAGGCAAATTTTATTGTTATTTTTACAGCAAACTCAAAACATGGTTTCTAAAATATCTGAAGGTGTAAAAATTAGTGTGGAAACATACTATCAGCCAGATTACAGTAATCCTGTAAATAGTGAGTTTATGTTTGCTTATAAAATTACTATTGAAAATAACAATACTTTTCCTGTAAAATTATTAAGCCGTCATTGGTATATTTACGACAGTAACAGCAGCATAAGAGAAGTGGAAGGCGAAGGTGTGGTGGGTGTGCAACCACAAATTAATCCCGGTGAATTTTATCAATACATTAGCGGCTGCAATTTAAGAACAGAGATTGGTAAAATGCACGGCACCTATCTTATGGAGAACATAAACAATAAAAAAACTTTTACTGTTGTAATCCCTTCATTTCAAATGAGTACCCCTTTTAAGCTAAATTAACGTTCTTTGTGTTGTTTTTACACGTACCTTTAAGTGTAAATCAGAGAAAATGCAGCTGGAGTTTTTATAAAACTTTCCTATAATTTCCATTCTCATTTTTTAATAAATAAAACCCGTTGGTAAACCCTGAACTTTATCAACCCGATAATTTGCTATGTCAAAAATCACATTTTCAAACCGCAACAACGAATTTTATCAGAGCCTGAAAGTTTCTGTGGATGAATATTTTGAAAAAAATAAGATAAAAAAAACTGGCGACTGGAGGTTATTTAGTAAAACTATTATTTTAATTGGCGCTGCAATAACTATGTATTGTTTGCTGATGTTTGTTAATATGAGTGTGTTGCCTGCTTTGTTATTATGTGCTGCTTTAGGTTTTGTATTTTCATCCATTGGTTTTAGTGTAATGCATGATGCTAACCATGGCAGTTACAGTACAAAACCCATGCTTAACGATTTATTGGGATTAAGTGCAAACGCATTAGGGGCAAGTTCTTTTTTCTGGAAACAAAAACATAACATTATCCATCACACTTACACTAATGTTGATGGTATTGATGATGATATTGCTAAAAGCCCCATCATTCGTCAATGCGAATCGCAAAAGTGGGTACCTGCTCATAAAGTGCAGCATCTATATTTACTGCCAGTATATGCTTTGTCTTCTATTTTTTGGTTGTTCTTTATGGATTTTACAAAATACTTTACTCGTAAAATTTATACCACCGAAGCATGGAAAATGACGGCAAAAAATAAAGCTATTTTTTGGGCAACTAAAATCGGCTACTTAACTTTTTACATTGTGCTGCCTATTGTTAAATGGGGTTTCCTGCCATGGTTAGGAGGATTTTTGTTATTGCATGCGGTAATGGGTTTAACACTTTCTCTTGTATTTCAACTGGCTCACGTGGTGGAGAACACTGAGTTTGAAACTATAGCATTGGATGAAACCAAACATATTGAAACAGCATGGGCCGAACACCAGATAAGAACCACAGCTAATTTTGCAATGGGTAATAAAGTTATTTCGTGGTTTGTTGGTGGCTTAAATTACCAGATAGAGCACCATTTATTTCCAAGAGTAAGCCATGTGCATTATCCGGCTATCAGCAAAATAGTTATGCAAAAATGTTCAGAGTATAATTTACCTTATAATAAATACGATACCATGTGGGAGGCTTTAGGATCGCATTTTAGAGTGATGAAATTTTTAGGTAAAAGGCCTTTGGTTTTAGAGCAGCAGGTGGCGGCGTAAAAGTCCTTATCTCCTAGCACAGCATCCTTCGGAAAAGGGGAAATGTGGAAGATTATGGGGATTAGTTATTTTAAAGTAGGCTGAGTTTGTGTTTAAGCTGATTTTCTCTCAATTAATCTCTTAATATTTTTTCTATTTCTAATTTGTATTCTGCGTTTTCGCTCATTCCATTATGGCTTTGCCCATTTAAAATTATTAGAGTATCCTCCTTTTTAAATAGTTCCTTAAGTTTTAAAGAAGATTGGTAATAAATAACTTCGTCTGCATTTCCATGAAAGATTAATACCGGCATTTTACACTCCTTAATAAATTTATTGGTTTCAAAATTGTATTTTAAAATAAATGCTGGTACTAATTTGTAATTGTGCTGCATCATATCTTTCAGGCTGTAATATGGAGCTTGTAATATTAATAATTTTGAATTATTGACTGATGCAAGTTTTGTGGCAGGGCCAGTTCCAATTGAATATCCTAATATAACAATCTTATTTTCAGGATATTTATTTTTTAGGTTATCATATACAAATTGCACATCACCATAAAATTGTTTTTCATTTTTAATTTCACCATCGCTTTTTCCATAGCCTCTATAATCTACCATGAAAAGATCATAATTTAAGTCGGTGTATGTTTTTGCAATTTGCCCCCAGGATTTTAAAGAGCCTGCATTACCATGTAAATAAAAAATTAATCCTTTTGAGGAGTCTGACTTAAATAAAATTCCGTTTAAAGATTTATTATCGGCTGTATTAAAATTTAATTCCTCAAAATTTTGAGTGAACTTATATTTATAATTTTTGGCCAGTTTTTCAGGGAAAAAAATTAATTTTTCCTGAAAGAAATACAGCAAAACACAAATAAGAATATACAGGACTGCTATAATTTTAAAAATATTTAGAATTATTTTTTTCATTGAGAATGTGATCTGAAATAATACTACGGTTTATACTTCGCTTCCTGAAAAATTGTATCAGCATCTGTACCCATTAATTTTTGCAGAGTAATTTCCGGATTTTTTTGCATGTATTTTTTTACAATTTGCCAGCCGGCAAAGGAGCCAATATTTCCTGGTGATGCATCCCCCAGTTCCTGTGTTTTAGGCGATTCCCCAATGTAATTCTTTATAATATTTTCATCCACGGTTTGCAGTAAATTATTTTGTACAAATAGATCCCAAATTATTTTTTCGTTTTCATAGGCACTTTTAAGCTGGTTGTTTTTATAGCCAATTAATTTGTATTCATCTGCATGGGGTAAAATTTTGCTTAAAATATATAAGCGTTTTCCTTTCTCTACCATTTGCTGCACTAAAGATCTGTCTTCTAATTTTTCGGGATAAATATCAAGTACAATATTTTTTAAATTATTTACTGCAATATAATCCGGCCCAAAACGGTTAGTGATGTACTCAGGATATGTTTGCTGCACCTGTTCTGATTTGTACAATGAAAAATCTTTTCCCAGGTGAAGATGTAAACCAACAAAGATGGCATCGTCAGCAATAATATCACCAAAGCCATCAAGAGGGCCTATGTAAGTAATAATTTTATCGGGCACCCTGTAATTAGGGAAATAATATTTTACAAACTGCAATCCCTTTTTTATTTCCGATTCATACGGCGAGAAATCTTTAAATACAAGCATAGCTGTATCATAAACATTGCGGTGCTGATTGATAAAAAGCTTTACATAAGCAGCAGTGCTGTCGATGCTCCATTTAGGATCGGCACCTAAAATTGTAGATAAAAAATTTTCGCCAAAGGATGGATATTCAGCAATAAGCTTGTCTAAACTGGCTGTAAAATTTACAGAGTCCAATGTAAATAAATCTTTTTCGAACCGCTGAGTGCTTAATTCAATTTTTACATTGGATACATCAGGGATTTTATCGCCACTGTTGCAGGAAAAAACTAAAATACTTATAAATAACAAACCAAATAATATCCGCATTGTTGAATAATTTAACTTTACAAAATAAAGGAATCATTTTAATAACAAAACATAAAATTCTCCGCCAGTCAGCGGATCAGAGGCATGAAAATATTTTTAGCACAGCAAAATTATCACATAGGCAACTTTGAAAGTAATACACAAAAAATTATTTGCGCTATTGATGAAGCAAAAAAACAGGGCGGCGACTTAATTGTATTCAGTGAATTAAGTGTTTGCGGCTATGCGCCAAAAGATTTTTTAGAGTTTGAAGATTTTATCAGCAAGTGTTATGCAGCCATTGATGAAATAAAACAACATGCCGATACCATTGGTGTATTGATTGGTGCACCCGACAGAAACCCGGTACGTGAAGGAAAAGATTTGTTCAACGGTGCTTATTTGTTATTTGAAAAACAAATAAAAGCCGTTGCTCATAAAACCTGTTTACCCAATTATGATGTGTTTGATGAATACCGCTATTTTGAACCGGCTTACGACTGGAAGGTAATGGAGTTTAAAGAAAAAAAACTGGCCGTAACAATTTGTGAAGATATCTGGAACCTGGGCAATAACCCCATGTACCGCATTTGCCCCATGGATGAATTGATGAAACAGCAACCCGATGTAATGATAAATTTATCAGCATCGCCATTTGATTACACACACGATGAAGACCGTAAAGCAACCATTAAAGCTAATGTTGTAAAATACAAACTGCCTTTATTTTATTGCAATGCTGTGGGCAGCCAAACCGAAATTGTTTTTGATGGTGCTTCTTATGCGTTTGATAAAAATGCCAATCTGTGTGGAAGCTTACCTATGTTTCAATCTTCGTTGCAATCTTTTATTTTAAATGATGATGGCACAATTGATGCACCAATTATAGAACCTGCCAGCCGTGTGCCTGATAAAGAATTAAATCCTGCTGGCTTAGAAGAAAATTTAAATATTGCTATGGTACATGATGCTATTGTGATGGGGATTAAAGATTATTTTACCAAGATGGGTTTTACCAAAGCTATATTAGGCAGCAGCGGAGGCATTGACAGTGCAGTAACTTTAGCACTGGCTTGCGAAGCATTAGGTGCGGAAAACGTAAGAGCGGTTTTAATGCCGTCAGAATATTCTACCGGGCATAGTGTAAGCGACGCCAAACAGTTAAGTAAAAATTTAAACAATCCTTATGATATTGTACCCATAAAAAATATTTACGATAGTTTTTTGCAGGAATTAAAACCCATTTTTAAAGACCTTCCTTTTAGCATTGCCGAAGAAAATATACAAAGTCGTACAAGAGGAAATTTATTGATGGCGTTGGCTAATAAATTTAGCTACATCTTATTAAATACGTCCAATAAAAGCGAACTTGCAACAGGCTACGGAACACTGTATGGCGATATGGCTGGAGGCCTGGGTGTATTGGGAGATTGTTATAAAATGCAGGTGTATGCGCTGGCAAAATATATTAATCGTAACAAAGAAGTTATTCCCAACAACATTATTACAAAAGCACCCAGTGCAGAATTAAGGCCGGGGCAAAAAGATTCTGACTCTTTACCCGATTACAGTATTTTGGATAAAATTTTATTTCAATACATTGAAAGAACACAAGGTCCCAACGAAATTAAAGCGCAGGGTTTTGATGCAGCACTGGTTGACCGTGTTTTAAAAATGGTAAATATTAATGAATATAAGCGCAACCAGTTTTGCCCTATTATACGTATTTCGCCAAAGGCATTTGGTGTGGGGAGGAGAGTGCCGATTGTGGGGAAATATTTGAGTTAAAACAACGGCGACTTTCTGTCCAATAATTTCTCAACCAACTCTTTATTTTCTCTTCTAAGCCTTTTTGCTTGAGAATAATACACAATCGTTAATATAGGAGAAACAATTACAAAGATTCCTAAAAAAAGTAAAACAATTAGTTCTCCTCCACCAGGCATTGAAAAAAGCAAAATATTATTTGTCATATGATTTGTATTATGAATTAAATATACAAACTTTATCACAATCACACCTTCTCCACCACCACTGCCGTACCATAAGCCAGCACTTCGGTAACGCCGTTCATAACTTCATTAGCATCGTAACGCATATTAATAATAGCGTTTGCGCCACGTTCGTTAGCATGCTGCAGCATTAATTGAAAAGCCTCTTCCCTTGTTTTTTCACACAGTTCAACATAAATAGAAATTTTACCGCCTAATAAAGTTTGAAAGCCGCCGGCTATATTACCCAGCAGGCTGCGGCTACGTACGGTAATGCCACGTACTATGCCTAAATGTTTGGAAATGCGGTAACCTTCCAATAGATTTGAAGTAGTAATTAATTGCTGATCTACCATACAAAAAGTTTTCTTAAAGATAATTGGATTTTAACAGATTTTTGCCCCGCTTATCAAGATGGCAAAATTTTTGTTAAGGGGAGAGTACGTAAATTGTGCCCCTATCAGCCCCATCCTATCCTTCCCCGAGGGGGAAGAGAAATGGAGAAGATTGTAGCGAAGAAAAAAATATGATTGTTAATTAAATGGGTTCTGTGGGAGATTAAGAGATTTTAAAATACAAGTTTTGTAAATTCCCATAGGGGATGAGTTGTTTTGCAAAACATAATAAGTAAAACACAATAAATAAAACATCATTAAAGCTCAATAAAGAAATATTGTACAAGAGTGCGACGCCAATGAAGATGAAAAATGCGATATGGCACGGCTCCAAAAAAAAGAATATATGTTACAAACCGCCGAAGACATCCGTTTGCTGAACGAAAAAATAAATCATGCAGCCGGATTTGTTACCAGAATTAATGACGAATTAAGCAAAGTAATTGTTGGCCAGCAGGGAATGATTGAACGCCTGCTGATTGGCCTTTTAAGTAATGGTCACGTTTTGCTGGAAGGTGTACCCGGCCTTGCAAAAACGCTTGCTATAAAATCGCTTTCGCAAACGGTGCATGCAGCTTTCAGCCGTATTCAATTTACGCCGGATCTGTTACCCGCCGATGTGGTAGGAACGATGATATACAACCAGGCAAAAAATGAATTCATGGTGCGTAAAGGGCCGATATTTTCTAATTTTATTTTAGCAGATGAAATAAACAGGGCACCGGCAAAAGTGCAAAGCGCTTTATTAGAAGCTATGCAGGAACGGCAGGTAACCATTGGCGATACCACCTACAAATTGCCCGAACCATTTTTGGTTTTGGCTACTCAAAATCCTATTGAGCAGGAAGGTACTTATCCTTTACCGGAAGCACAGGTGGACAGATTTATGCTTAAAGTAATTGTGGGGTATCCTTCTAAATCAGAAGAACAAATGATCATTCGGCAGAATACATTGGGATTAAGTTTTCCTCCGATAAACCCCGTTGCCTCTACCAGCGAAATATTAACTGCGAAGGAATTGGTACGGCAAGTTTACCTGGATGAAAAAGTAGAAAACTATATTTTAGATATTGTTTTTGCAACACGTTTTCCGGATAAATATAATTTGCCAAAATTAAAACCATTGATAGGTTTTGGAGGCAGCCCGAGAGCCAGTATTAATTTGGCACTGGCATCAAAAGCTTATGCCTTTTTAAATAAACGTGGTTATGTAATTCCTGAAGATGTGCGACATATTTGTAAAGATGTATTGCGACATAGAATTGGATTAACTTATGAGGCCGAAGCAGAAAATGTAAATGTGGAACAGATAATTGATGAGATATTGAGGGTGGTGAATGTGCCATAAAAACCCCTAAATCCCCAAAGGGGACTTGCAAAGAGTAAAATGATTTGAGCAACTTTTAATACTTCGCTTGTTTAAAAAGAAAAAAGATATAAAAACTGATACTGACCAAAGCCCATTTAAAGGGATTGGGGGCGCTATGACTACAGAAGAAATTTTGCGTAAGGTTAGAGAACTGGAAATTAAAAGCAAAAAAATAACTACGCATTTATTTTCAGGGGAGTATCATTCTGCCTTTAAAGGAAAGGGGATGAGCTTTAGAGAAGTAAGAGAATATTATGCAGGCGATGATGTACGTTTTATAGACTGGAATGTAAGTGCAAGATTTGGCAGTACGTTTACTAAAGTATTTGAAGAAGAGAGAGAGCTTACGGTGATGTTATTAATAGATACCAGCGCCAGCAATTTATTTGGTACTGTTACCCGGCAAAAAAAAGATTTGATAGTGGAAATGGCTTCGGTAATTACGTTTAGTGCGGTGAGCAATAATGATAAAGTAGGCGTAATTTTCTTTAGCGATAAAATTGATAAATACATTCCGCCCAAAAAGGGCCGGCAGCATGCTTTATATATTGTAAGAGAATTATTGACCGTGGAAGCAACAAAAAAAGGCACTAACCTTGATGAAGCAATAAAATATTTCACCACTTCGGTTAAGCAAAAAAGCATAGCTTTTTTATTGAGCGATTTTTTAGATACCGGATATGATAATGACCTGAAAGTAATTGGTAACAAGCATGATGTTATCGGTATTAGAGTGTACGATAAAATGGACATGCAATTGCCCGACGCAGGATTAATACAGGTACAGGATGCCGAGAGCGAAAAAAGCAAATGGATAGACAGCAGCAATGCATTGGTGCGTTACAATTATCAGCAGCATTTTATGGAGCAAAGCGAAATTTGTAAAAATCATTTTAAAAAAGCGGGAGCAGAATTGCTGCATGTACGTACAGATGATGATTATGTAAAAATATTACAGCAGTTTTTTATTAAACGAAATTAGATGATCAATGAATAATTGATAATGAATAATTAATAATGAGTAAGAGAAGGATAAAATTGAGCGTAATAATTATTTTAGCATTAACATGTTTTTCATTTTGCATACAAAACACTTTTGCACAGGCGCCTTCAGTAAAAACTGATATTGATAAAACTGATATTTTAATTGGCGAACAAATACAGTATAAAGTAAGAGCAACCATCCCTACAGGAAGTTACAGGGTGCATTGGTTTAAAGTACCCGATTCTGTCGCACATTTTGAAGTGGTGGAAAGAGGCAGTATTGATTCGCTATCCGAAAATAATAATACCGTTATTGAGCAAATTATTACATTTACCAGCTTCGACTCGGGCAGATGGAACACACCTTCGTTTGTTATTAATGTAGATCCTTTAAACAGTAATGTAAAAACAAATCTTTACACCGATTCCATTGCTGTAAATGTTGGTTACTCACCTGCCGATTCTACCAATCAATTAAGAGATATTAAACCTATAATGGAGGTAACCATAAAAAATTATTTTTGGTATTATGTTGCGGGGGGAGTTCTATTGTTATTAATAATTGCAATCTTAATATGGCGGTATTTTAAAAACCGGAAGAAAGATCCTGTTACAGCATTTACGGGTAAACTAACACCTTATGAAGAAGCCTTGCAATCGATAGAAAAATTGAAACAACTGAATTTGCAAAATCCGGCAGATATAAAACAGTATCATGCAAGGCTTGCAGAAATTTTTAAATGGTTTATAAGCCGTAAGCAGCGGGCGAGCATTATGAATAAAACAACCGGCGATACACTCGTTCACTTATCAACCAATAATTTGCCAACAGATAAAATTACTAACACCGCAACTGCATTGCGTTGTGGCGATGCTGTAAAATTTGCAAAATATTTGCCCACAGCAATTGAAAGTGAAGAGTGCCTTGGTAAAATAAAAGACACCATACAATTTATACAACAACCCACAACAAACAATAAATCATAAACAACAGTGCTATTCGACTATTTTGATAATTTAACTTTTGCACAGCCATGGTTTTTTGCGCTGTTTGCACTGCTGTTATTTTTAGTTTTCTGGTACAGTATTAAAAATAATAAACAGCAGGGTTCTGTTATTATTTCGGATGCTGCTGCAAAAGGGTTATCATCAGCAAAAACTTCTTTACGCCACTTGCCATTTATAATAAGATTGCTGGCATTAAGCTGTATTATAATTGCATTGGCAAAACCACAAACTAAAAACGATTTACAACAAACCGAAGGCGAAGGTGTGGATATAATTTTATGTATTGATGTTAGCGGCAGCATGACGGCGCAAGATTTAAAACCTAACCGGCTGGAAGCCGCCAAAGCCGTAGCCGCCGATTTTGTAAATAAAAGAACTACCGACAGAATTGGAGTAGTAATTTTTGCCGGAGAAAGTTTTACGCAATGCCCCATTACCACCGATCATGGCGTTTTGTTAACTGCTATTGAAAATATTCATAACGGGCTTTTGGAAGATGGAACTGCAATTGGAAGCGGCCTTAGCACAAGTGTGGACAGAATTAGAAACAGCAAAGGGAAAAGTAAAGTAATTATTTTATTAACCGATGGAGAAAATAATGGCGGATTGATTGACCCTAAAACAGCCAAAGAAATTGCAAAAGCATTTGCTGTAAAAGTTTATACCATTGGTGTAGGCACTGATGGGTATGCACCGCAACCTTTTAATACACCGCTGGGTGTACAAATGCAAAACGTAAAAGTTACTATTGATGAAAAGTTGATGAAAGAAATAGCTTCAGAAACTGGTGGTAAATATTTCAGGGCAAAAGATAATGATGGCCTTACCAATATTTATACTGAAATTGACCGCCTGGAAAAAACAAAAGTGGAGATATCTACCTTAACAAGATATACTGAAAAATTTTTTCCTTTTGTAATGGCCGCATTGGCTTTGCTGCTGCTTGAAGTAATATTGCGGTTTACAGTGTTTAGAAAATTTCCATAAATTTTTAAGGCTATTCTTAAAATTTGCCAATGCGACCTAGCAGGACTTCTTAATTAGTGTAATTCATTTTAATTCGTGAAATTTGCCGGTAATGAATGCAACCGTTTATAAATCTACCGGCAGTTGGTATGTTGTTAAAGATCATAGTGGTAAACAGTTTAATGCCCGTATGCTCGGCAAATTTAAAATTGACGGTCTTACCAGCACTAATCCTATTGCTGTAGGCGATGCTGTAGAAATAGAAATTGAAAATGAATTAGAAAGTGGTGCTACCATCACCAAAATTTACGACAGAAAAAATTATATCACCCGTACATCTCCGGCTAATAAACACCAGCACCATATTATATCTTCTAATTTAGATCAGTCGCTTTTATTTGCCACATTAAAAGACCCTAAAACATCGCAGGGTTTTATAGACAGGTTTTTAATTTCTTCCGAAAGTTTTCATATACCCACCATTATTGTTTTTAATAAAGCCGATCTGTATAAAACGAAAGAAGAAGAAAAGTTTGAACTGTTAAAAAACATGTATGAAACTATTGGCTACACTGTAAAAAAAATAAGTGTTGAAACTAATGAAGGCGTGGAAGATGTAAAAACATTATTAAAAGATAAGGTTACACTGTTAAGCGGCCACAGCGGCGTGGGTAAATCATCTTTTTTAAATAAGATTTTTCCTGAGATGAAATTAAAAACGCAGGACGTTAGCGGCTGGAGTGGTAAAGGTTTACACACCACAACCTTTGCCGAAATGTTTGATGTGCCTTTTGGAGGAAAAATTATTGATACACCCGGAATAAGAGAATTAGGTTTGGTAGATATTCCTAAACAGGAACTGTCGCATTATTTTCCGGAGATGAGGGCTTTAATTAACGATTGCCAGTTTAATAACTGTATGCACACTAACGAACCTAACTGCGCCGTAAAAGCAGCCGTTGAAAATAATGCTATTTCAATGGATCGTTATATCAGCTACTGCAATATTTTAGAAAGCATTGAAGAAAGATTTTAGATTTATGATGTCTGATTTATGACTTCTTTTGAGGGTAACAGTTTGTATTTATTATATACTCTTAAAATCATAAATCATACATCCTATATCATACATCAATACGCCATACGCTCCAAATAATTAGCCACTTCCATTACAGCGTTACTGTCTTTTTTTACACTCTTTAAATGCTGGGGTAAAATACTTACGCCATTAAAAATGCTGTAGTGCAGGGTTAAAAAATTGTCTTTGTACTGAAAATCCCAGTCTAAAGATTCTGCATCATCAATTTGGTTTAAAAATTTTACCTGTAATTCTTCTGCCAGGGTGGTGGCAATGGCGTAAAATTTAGAGATGCCGCAGTTGTCATCAATAACTGCTTCGGTAGCGCCATTAGACGTTTTCAGTTGGTAACACATAGAGTTTGATTTAAATTTTCAATATAGGGTAATCGTTATTATAATATAATAAACCGGTAGTAAAAAAAACCGCCGCATAAAACCATTATTCTCCAACAGCTTTTTTGCCGCCTTTGTATTTTGCTTTCTTCGCTTTTTCGCCGGCTAATATTTTTTCGGCACCCACATTTCGGCCATCACTGGGACAACCATATTTATCTTTCTTTCTAAAAATATTTGTTATAAAGCATCCGCTTAATAAAAACGAAATACAAAATATGGCTACAACTATTTTTTTCATTGTTTAAAGATAATTTTTTTCTCCTTTATCTACGCTTTAATAAAAGTTAAATAGATATTCTATGTTGAACGGAGTCCTTCGTTCCTCAGGATAAACTCTGCCACTGTTGTCCAATCAAGGTAGTATTGCCCGTCTCCAAAAAAACCTCATCCCTCCCGATAAATCGGGACTCCTTTAGGAGAAGGAACTCGAATGGGCAGTTTTAAATTACCACATTATTCTACTTCATCTCCAGCTTAATCTTCTACTTGGTTCCCCCTTTAGGGGGCGGAGGGGGCTTCAAACCACCCACTATACATCACATAATTATTCGCAATTCTTTCTATCTCCCCATGTATCAGTTCCTGGCTAATGTCTTTTACTTTTTTTGCAGGAATGCCGGCATAAATAGTACCCGGTTCCACATTAGTATTTTCAAGCACTACCGCACCTGCGGCTATAATACTGTTGCTTCCAATATGGGCATTGTCCATTACAATCGCACCCATGCCTACCAGCACATTATCATCTATAACGCATCCATGTACAATTGCATTGTGTCCGATGCTAACATTATTTCCAATAGAAGTGCCCGTTTTTTGGTAAGTACAGTGTATTACAGCGCCATCCTGCACATTTACCCTGTTACCCATGCGGATGAAATTTACGTCGCCACGCAATACGGTATTAAACCAAACGCTGCACTCATCACCCATTACCACATCGCCAACAATAGTGGCATTAGGCGCTACAAAACAATTGTTACCCATGGTGGGCATTACTCCTTTTACAGGAAGAATTAGTGGCTTGCCTGCATTCCCTTGCACGGCATCCTGCGGAGAAGGGGAGTTATTCAAACTGTCTGCTTTTTCTTGTTCGCTCATTTTTTGTAAAGTTTTTTATTTGCCTTCGGCAATTTTTATTTTTTTTAACCCAACTTTTATATTTCTATTTAGCTTCATTGGCGTCGCACTCTTGTACGACATATCTTTACTAAGCTTTATTATGTGGCAGGTATAGCAAACACGATTTTTTTATTTTTAAATTTCTAATTGTGCCTGCCAAATCTTTTTATTGCATTTATACATTTTCGCTGTAACCCTTTACTGCAAAGAATTACAGCTACTGATATTTTTAGTGCTTTTATTTGGATACAATTATGCCTGCCATATTTGTAAAAGAGATAACACTGCAATTTACTAATCAAAAAGATATTTCATTTTAAAACATCCCTTTGCTTTACGAACTTTGAGTTAATATGAACAATGAAGATAGTAACAATCTAAGTTCCCCCTTCAGGGGGACAGGGGGCTCTAACCGCCAGCTTTTTTTAAATCATGTAGGTCAAACTTCCGAAGCACCTTTAGCTTTAGAAATTGTAAAAGCCGAAGGCAGTAAATTATTTGATGCAGCCGGAAAAGAATATATTGATTTAATTGGCGGCATAAGTGTTTGCAATGTGGGCCATCGCCACCCAAAAGTTATTGAAGCCATAAAAAAACAATTAGACGATTACCTGCACATTATGGTATATGGCGAGTTGGTGCAAAGTCCGCAGGTGCAATACGCCACAATGCTTACCCAACATTTACCTGCTTCATTAAATTCCGTTTTTTTTACCGCCAGTGGCAGCGAGGCAACAGAAGGCGCTATGAAATTAGCCAAGCGTTGCAGCGGCCGTACACAAATTATTTCTTTTAAAAACAGTTACCACGGCAGCACACAGGGTGCATTAAGTATAATGGGAGATGAGTACTGGCGCAATGCATTTCGGCCATTGCTGCCCGATACCATGCAGCTGAATTATAATTCTTTTGAAGATTTAGAAAACATTACCAAACACACAGCCTGTGTAATTGCAGAAACAGTGCAGGCCGAAGCCGGAGTTGTAGTACCGAAAAATAATTGGCTGAAAGCGCTGAGAGAAAGATGTACAGTAACCGGAACTTTGTTAGTTTTAGATGAAATACAATGTGGCTTTGGCCGCAACGGAACGCTGTGGGCTTTTGAACAATTTAATGTGGTGCCCGATATTTTATTATTGGGTAAAGCTTTAGGTGGCGGTATGCCGTTAGGTGCTTTTATTGCCGATAAAAAAATTATGGACAGCCTGTCTCATAATCCCGTGCTGGGGCATATTAATACATTTGGTGGCCACCCGGTTTGCTGTGCTGCAGGCTTAGCCGCTTTTAAAGTATTGCTGGATGAAAAATTAATTGAAGGCGTAAAAGAAAAATCAGATTTATTTGTAAAGTTGTTTACACAGGGGTCAGACGGTTTGAGCAAAGCGTCTGACGGCTTCAAGCCGTCAAGACGCTTTAAAATACGCAGTTGCGGCTTAATGATTGCTATAGAGTTTGAAAATTTTGAAACCAATAAAAAAATTATTGACGAATTAATTTTACAGGGTGTTTTTACTGATTGGTTTTTGTTTGCCAGTAATTGTTTAAGGATTGTGCCGCCATTGGTGATTAGTGAGGAGGAAATAAGGAGGGCTTGCAGTGCTATTTCGAATATTTTCAGTAATATTAAACTTTAAAACCTACACATGCCTTTAAACCGCTCCCTTCGAATTATCGTCGTACTCTTATTTTTTAGTAATTTAGTTTGTGCCCAAAAAAAATATCCCTCCACTTTGCTTTGGAAAATAACCGGTAAAAACCTTTTACAGCCGTCTTATTTATTTGGCACTATGCATGTACAGGACAGGAGACTTTTTTTCTTTACAGATTCTTTGTACAATGCTATCGAAAAAACAGATGCCTTTGCAATGGAAATTAATCCCGATGAAATGATGGATAGCATGATACTTGCTCTGCAAAAAAAAGATACGTCAGATTTTTTAAAAAATATTTTAAATGAGAGTGAGTATAAAAAAATATCTAAGCAGCTGGAAAAAAAATTAAAAATCCCTGCCGATAAAATTACCGCTAGAAAATTGGCGGAAGAAAGGAGGCGTTTAAAGTATACGCCAAAACGTGCCGATGATATGCCCGCTATAATGGATTTGTATCTTTTTTCTATTGCCCGTAAGCAGGGCAAGATTACTGTTGGTATTGAAGACGTGGCAGACCAGTTTGAAGTTGTAAATGAGATCGGCAAATTTAATATTGATGATTTTATAAAAAACGATACCGCTGTACAAATTAATTATTTAGAGCGGATGAAAAAAATATATCTCGATAAGGACTTGAGTTCTTTAGATAACATGGTAAATGGAGATTTTAATAAATCATTTGAAGATTTACTTTTAATAAAAAGAAATAAAAAGATGGCTGTGCGTATGGACAGTCTGCTACAGATCAGAAGCAGTTTTTTTGCAGTCGGAGCGGCACACTTACCCGGCGATAGCGGTGTAATAACTTTATTGCAGCAACGGGGTCTCTTAGTTGAGCCTGTTTTATCAGGAAATATTATTGCACCAGAAGCTTATAAATACACAGTTAAGGAAATTCCCTGGATAACGGTAGAAGACGAAAATAAAATGTGCCAGGTGCAAATGCCGGGCAATCCTACCCCTTTAATGGCAGAAAAAGTTTTGCCGATGAAAATGTATATTGATGTTACAGACTTAAGTGTATATGGTTTGGCTGTTACTACTTTGCCCGGCGATGAAACAAATGCTGACACAATTTTCCACAGGCTTATAGAGACGTACAAAAAAAATAATTATGAAGTAAAGAGTTTGAAAAATATTCAGTATAAAAATTGCAGCGGGATAGAAATGCATGCTTTGCAAAAAGGACAGGGGGAATACAGGTATCGGATTATTATTAAAGAAAATAAACTCTTCATGGTAATTTTCGGTGTAAAAGAAGGGGGTGAATTATATACTGATAATGCAGAAAAATTTTTTACCTCTTTGTTTTTTAACGAAGAAAATATTGCAGGTAAAAACAACTGGCAAAAATTTGTGAATGCAAGAAATGCCTTTAGCATGATGGCTCCGGGCAAAATTGTTGAGAGTAAACAAAAAGATGAAGAAGGGGTTGAATTTGACAATTACTCTATGATTGATTACTCAGATGGCAGTTATTATATGGTTGCGGAAAAAGAAACAAAGCCTGGATTTTTTATAGAAAGTGACAGTCTTTATTTTGAGGAGTACAAAAAAAACTTAAATGTTTATACAGGTAATAAAGTAAAGGAATTTTCTACTTTATCTTTTAAAGATTATACTGCCTGTCATTTTGTGGCTTTGCAAACACAAAATAATGCCGAATTTGTTTTGCAGGGATATCTTATACGCAGGGGTAACCGCACTTACATGCCAATGGTAGTATCATCAAAGGAAAGAGCAGACTTTCCAAATGTTACAAATTTTTTTCGCTCATTTTCGCCTGAGCCAATCATTAAAACGCCTTTTAAAAAAGAAGTTTTAAACAACGGATTTAGTACTTATGCTCCTGCCAGCTTTGAAAAAATAAAATCCGATACAGCTGAATATGGTTATAACGACAGGTTGCAAATGTATCAGGTGAGAGACATAAATTCCGCCGCTAATTATTCAGTAGAAATTGAAAGTTTTTCACTCTATTACTGGAGCAATGCCGACACTTCCTTTTTTAAAGAAAGATCAAATAGTTTTAAAAAGTATAATGATTCATTAATTTCCTATACTTACCATAATGATACAGTAAAAAATGCAGAGGTATTGATAAAAATTCATGGGGCAGATCTGTATAAAAAACTTAAAATTTATCTTAATGGCGATAGTCTTTACACACTGTATGCTTATTTAACTGCGAAAGACTTAAAAGAAGAAAACTCAAATATTTTTTTTAATAACACAGCATTTTCAGTTTATTACCCATCTTCAATTTTTAAAAATAAAGCTGCTGAATTATTTACTGCCTTACACAGCAATGATAGCATAACTGTAAGTAAGGCTAAGGAAGTATTGAAAGATATAAGTCTTACAAAAGAAGATTTGCCTTTATTATATAAAGCAGTCATAAAAAAGTATAAAAATTTTGAAGAAGATTATAAAACGATAAATGAAATCCTTGGTGATGAAATTATTAAAATTCAGGATAGCAGCATAATCAATTTTGTAAAACAAACCTATGCAGTTAAAAATGATTCGACAGCAGATATACAAATGATGCAATTAGAAATGCTGGCTGAAAATAAAACCTCTGACAGTTATGCGCTATTAAAAAATTTATTACTAAATCAGCCACCGGTTAAAGGGAATGTTTATAATTTAATGTATGCTATGCAAGATACGCTTGAGTTGCTTAAAGGTTTTTTTCCGGAAGCAACTAAATTATATTCTGATACAGTTGTGGGTAGTACAATAATTAAATTAGGTAATCAATTGGTTGATAGTAATATGCTGGAGCCTGCTATTGTTTTGCAAAACAATGAGGGTGTATTTTCTATAGCAAAACATCAGTACAATAAAGTTAAGAAAGATAAAGAGAATGTATTTCCGCCATTTAATGCAGAATTGATTAGTTTTTTAGGAAAATTTAAATCAGAAGAAGCAAATGCATGGCTTAATAAATTTGTTTTAATACCAGATTTGTGGGTTAAAAATAATGCTGTACTTGCTTTATTAAAAAATAATCAGCCTGTTTCAATTGTAGAAATTAAAAAATTCGCCTCAAATAAATCATGGCGTACGGCTTTTTATAACTCACTAAAAGATATTAATAAAGTAAATCTTTTTCCGAAAGAATTTTATACACAGCAAAAATTTGCAGAAAGTTATTTGGCAGTTTCATTGGAGGAAGACTATGAAGTTGAAACAAAAAGTATTCAGTTTTTAAAAGAAATGACAGGATTTGTAAATGGGAAACAATTTCGTTTCTTATTATATAAAGTTATTCTAAACAATGAGGACGATATCAAACCTCATCTTGCAATTTGCGGTGGGTTTGCAATAGACAAAAAGATTGCTGAAATCGCAGATGCAGATCTTGAAATTTATTTCAATTATGACGAAGCCCTTGAATTAAATCAAATCGACAAACAGTTTAAAAAATACTTAGATGACAAAATAAAATCTTCTAATGAAAGTAAATAATTATTCCGGATGATAAACCCTCTCCGCATTCTTATAAACCTCCACCTTATCAAGCGTCATCGTTTTTGTTTTTTGCTGTAAATATAGTTGTACCTGGTCGTCAAAATGTTTATTACCGGGTTTAGCGCTGGCGCCGTACATATTAATGGTTTCAATTTTTGGTAAGCCTTCTTTTGCAAAACGTACAAAAATAATTAGCCCATCGCCACCAATAGATTTTAGGGTGCCATTTTTATAAGGTGCTGTCCATTGCGGACTTAAAACATCCGGAAAACCACCTAATGAAAATGCTTTATCACCTCTAACTAATTTTTGCAGATCGCCTAAAGTAATATCTGTGCTATTAAAATTGGTTTGCAAATAATTGTTTACATACTTGAAAGTTTCCACTGCTTCAGCTTTGGTAATTTTTCTGGCATCCTGCCCGGATAATGTTTTTTTAAGATGTTCATACGTTAACAAAAATATCGCAGCGCCTTTACTTTCTGCGGCGGCACTTTTATCCCAGTTTTTAAATGTTGTTATTACTGCCGCATATTCAGGGTATTCCGTTTCACTTAATAAAAACATACTGTCAATTTTATAAGGGTATTGCAGTACTGATGGCAACTGCTTATCAAATTTTATCGCTTTAAATTTTTCGTAACTCAGCTTTTCATTCTGCGGAAACAATTCTAAAAAACGTACACTCCTGTTTAAATGATATTGTTCCCATCCATCTTGTTTTGCAAAGGCTGATGACTTTAAATTATCCGCTGCTGCGGTTGCTAAAAAAGAAGAATGGTTGGTGTTAAATAAAAATCCGCTGGAGGGATTAATGTATTGCGGCAATTCTTTTATGTTTCTAAAATTTGTCCATAAAGTTTTAGAAGTGTTACCGGGCAAAGTTCTTTTCCAGTTGTATTCTGGCGAAGCATCTCTTACAGGCATCAGTGCATTGTTGATATAAAAAACGGTGTCATGTTTATCGGCATACATAATATTAAACATACTTAATTCCTGCTTGCTTAATGCTGCATAAAACTCTGTATAGTTTTTTGCTTTGTTCATTTCGTACCATTGCTGTAGTGCACCAATCTTCATGTTGGCACCTAAGCGAATTGAAAAAAAGCCCTGCTTATTTTTCATGGTGGCGCCGTATTTACTCCAGTAAACTTTTCTCTTTATTGCAATGGGAATTCCTTTGATGTGAAGTTTAATTGTTTTTACTTCAAGGTTAACCCACTGTCCGTCAAATTTATATTGCAAATTATTTTCGGGGTTCATCTCTAATTGATATTCATCTAACCTGTCGCAAAAATTTACTGTGTGTGCCCAACCGAGATTTTCGTTAACACCATGTAAAATACATGGCCCGCCTGCAAGCAATCCTCCCATTACATTCAAACCTTCTTCGCTGCAAATATGTGCTTCGTAAAATGCCTGCGGCCCGGTGTTGGGTTGATGTGCATTTATTAAAAGAAAAGCTTCGCCTGTTGTTGTTTTGGTATTTTGTATGGCTGCAGAGTTGCTGCCTTTTTTATTTAACTCTGGTGCTTCCCATTCTGTGTTATTAAAAATTCTTTGCAAGGCGCCATCTGCACCATTAAAAACAGTTAATGCTAAAACTGATGAAGCGATATAATCTTTAGCAGTGATGGGAAATAAATTTTTATGCAATACTACACTGGGATGAGTAACTGCATAATGATTTAGTGCCTGTACATAACCATCGATGAGTTTTAAAAATTCAGGCGAAAGTGTATTCCATTTCTCTTCCGTAATTTCTCTGCAGCGGAATAGCGCAAAAGCATAATCACCCGCTGCACCAGCTTTGCCCAGCACTTTACCCATTAAACCTTTTACAGGCAAAACCACCTGTTGCATACTTTCAAAATCGTCTTCAGCTTCCGCCCATGCCAGGCCATACGCAACTTCTGCATCTGTTTTAGCAAAAATGTGCGGCACACCAAAACTATCCCTTACAATATCAATCGCTGCAGGGTTAATTTTTGTTTGTGCTAAAATGGAGGTGGTAATAAAGAAGAAAGCAAGGCTTAAAAAATGATATCTCATTGTAATAATAAAAATTTAAATTTTTTTTGGGTTACGGTTTAGTATAGTTAAAGATAAGAAGAAAAAATGAGCGATCTTGTTAAGCTGATAAAATACAAGAACAGATTTTATGCATTCGTCCAATACAGCAAGATTTGGGTTTTACATCTTTTTAAAACAAAATACTTTTGCTTTAAATAAAATTATTAAAAATGAGCGAACAGGAAAATATTAATTATAACAGAATTGCTGCTGCAATAGATTACATACAAACTCATTTTAAACAGCAACCCGATTTAGATGAAGTGGCCGAAAAAATTCATTTAAGCCCTTTTCATTTTCAAAGATTGTTTACAGAATGGGCAGGCGTTAGTCCTAAAAAATTTTTACAATACACCAGCATCCAGTATGCAAAAAATATTTTAAAAGATCAGCAGGCAACATTATTTGATGCAGCTTACGAAACAGGGCTTTCCGGCACAGGAAGATTACATGACCTGTTTATAAAAATTGAAGGTATGACACCCGGCGAATTTAAAAATGGTGGCGAAAACCTTTTTATAAACCACAGTTATGCCGAAACGCCTTTTGGAAATATTTTAGTGGCTTCTACAAACAAAGGCATTTGTTATATGGCATTTGCCGATGAAGAAAAGCAGGCATTAATTGATTTGCAAAATCATTTTCCTAAAGCCAGGTTTAAACAAATGCTGGACATCATACAGCAAAATGCGTTATATATTTTTACACACGACTGGAGTAAACTTCCCCAAATAAAATTGCATTTAAAGGGTACCGATTTTCAATTAAAAGTTTGGGAAACACTGTTGAAAATTCCGATGGGTCAATTATCTACCTATGGAAATATTGCAGCACAAATTAAAAACCCCAATGCTTCAAGAGCAGTAGGCACAGCTATTGGCAGTAATCCTGTTGCTTTTTTAATTCCCTGTCATCGTGTTATACAATCTACTGGTACATTTGGCGGTTACATGTGGGGCCCAACAAGAAAAACAGCAATCATTGGTTGGGAAGCTGCACAAACACAGATGCAGTAAGCAAGAAACGGGTTTTAAATTCTTATGAGTTAATTCACTTTTGCAGTAACAATAATAATAATGAAAACATTTATTTTAATTCATGGTTCGTGGCACAGCGCCTGGAACTGGCATAAAGTAATTCCTCTTTTAGAAAAGCAAGGACATAGGGCCATTGCAATAGACTTACCAGGTATGGGCAGGGATAAAACTCCAATAAGCGAAGTGAAAATGCAATCAACAGTTCAAAAAATTTGTGAGCTAATAGACAGCATTGATGGTAAAGTGATTTTGGTTGGGCATAGTAAAAATGGTATCATGATTTCGCAGGCTGCTGAATACCGGCCTGATAAAATTGAAAAATTAATTTACCTCGCTGCTTATTTAATACCCAACGGTAAAACGCAAAGAGAATATTCTGTACAGGATACAGAGGGCGTTTTAAAACCTTTTGTAACCTTACACGATAAACTGAATGCTACAACATTGCAACATCAAATTTATAAAGAAGGATTATATCATGATTGTGATGATAACATTGTTGAACTGGCAAAATTATTATTAAGCCATGAGCCGGTTGAATCGGGCATTACACCATTGCAACTCACCAATCAAAACTATCACACAGTACCCAGATTTTATATTGAATGTACAGCAGACAAAGCTGTAACTCCTTTTATTCAAAAAAAGATGTACACAGAAATGCCCTGCAAAAAAGTTTATAGTATGGATACCAGTCATTCTCCTTTTTTTAGCAAGCCAAATGAATTAGTAGCGATTATTTGCGAAATTGCATCAGCATAATTAATTTTTTTCAATTGATAAAACATAATAAGATATCTGCTGTTATCTTAAGAACCGCCATACGGAAAAAGGAAATTATTTTAGCAGGAAACCAGAATTTAAAAATTTATGGATTGTTATCCTGCAAATCGGGCAAAAGAATGAAAAAAGAAAACCGTGTTTTTTTTGAATCAGAAAAAACTGCAATTAAAAACGGCTACCGGCCCTGTGGACATTGTATGAAAGAAAAATATAAAAACTGGAAAGATGGATCTGTTTTCTAATTTAATTGACCCTGCTGTTAATTTGTTGCCTAATGATGGTATCGTAAATTATTATGGACCGGTAATGGATAATAATACAGCGTTATCTTATTATAATACTTTATTAAACACCATTGAATGGAAAAATGACGAAGCCATAATTTTTAATAAGCACATTATTACCAAACGCAAAGCTGCATGGTATGGCGATAGTAATTATGCTTACACTTATTCCAACGCTACCAAATACGCACTGCCTTGGACAGCGGCATTACTGGAATTAAAAAATAGGGCAGAAGAACTTTCGCAGGCAACTTATAATTCCTGCCTGTTGAATTTATATCACAATGGTGATGAGGGCATGGCATGGCACAGTGATGATGAAAAAACTTTAGCAAAAAATGGCGCCATTGCTTCATTAAGTTTTGGGGCTGAAAGAAAATTTTCTTTCAAGCATAAGCAAACTAAGGAAACAGTATCCGTTTTATTAGAAAACGGTAGTTTGCTTGTTATGAAAGGTGCTACACAAACCAACTGGTTACATCGATTACCTCCTACAAAAAAAATACATCAGCCAAGGGTAAACCTTACATTTAGAACAATTTTTACGGGGTGACTCACCCGTTGGGGGTGAGTCACCCCG
>NZ_JANMUN010000145.1:0-16180 GCF_031391665.1 Ferruginibacter sp. | reverse complement strand
ATCAGGACCAAATTGAGTATTGTTGCCAGCAAACGGCACCACTGCCAAATGAAATGCCGAATACAAATTGGATTTTTTAGAAACGGGTATACGTGCAATTAAACCGCCACCAAAGCCCAGTGAGGCCACCTGGAAAATACTGTTGCGCCAGTAATCGTAATGCTGAAATATCCCTCCTAATAATCGTTCTGGTTTTAAATTTTTGCCTGCTAACAAACCATAACCATTTACATGATCTAAAAAGTTTTTGTCCTTCCTGTCGCTTAACTCTACCCGTAATCTAAAAACATCAAAAGGTTTTCTTTTTACCACCTCAAACGGATCGCCGTAATCCAATTGCAGGTTTACTATTGCGGTGCTGGTACCTGTACCAAACTTATTATCGTTAGCCACTTTATCGTTTATTACCTGTATGCCGCCGGCTAATAAAATATTCAATGGTGCTTTTTGATATACCTCTTTTGTTGTTACCCTGAACATTTTTCGTTGCGTTAAACGGTTTAATGCCCGGGGTGGATTAATGATACCTGCTAAAATTTCTCTAAACACCCTTTCGGCGCCCCTCTTACGATCATCGAGCACATTAGAACTGAGCCGGTAAAAAATTTCGCCTAAAAACATTCCGCTTATGGGTGTATTAATAAGGTCGTTATAAGAAGGCCTGGTATTCTCTCCCAGGTACTCCCACAACACACTGCCTTGTATTACATAAGGTATCGATTGCCAATAAGAATACCCGTTAGAACGGGCAACATTATAATAAAAATTTCCGGTGTGGGGATGACCAATAAAATTTATTCCAAACCCATCTACATCCCATTCCGGTCCTTTCTTTATATTATTTTTCCAGTCTTTAGTACTAACTTTTGCCCAGTCAAATTTATAAACATAGCGGGCAATGCCCCAGTTAAACACGTCTGTTGCCAAAACCCTTACAGCGGGTTTCCACCAGGCATATTTTGGATTAAATGCCGGATCATCATTCAACAAATCGCCATACTTATTATACTTACTGCTGTCTGTAAAAGTAATTGTGGTGTCTCTTAAAAGGAGTGATAAACTGTCAATGGAAATTACGGTTATAACAGTATCGCTATTTTGGGCTTTTGTATAATTCAATAACAGGATCAAAAAAAACAGCGTGAAATTTTTTTTCATGTAATTTTTTAAACTTTAAATGATTACCTACCGGCTTTTACTGCAGCGGGTTTACTATGCTATATCAGCAAACGTGCCATATTTAAATTATACGGCGTTTATGCTGGTAACTGCCGCTTTGTATAAGTACAACCGATATCGGTATAGAATATTTAGCACAATCGAGAAGGAAATTTTTATCGGTAAAAATAATTACAGCTGTTTTTACCTTTCTCGAAAATAGATTGGGGAAATTTTGGGACACTGTCAGATTTACAGCTTTTATATTTTTTGCACTTAGTATGGTTTAAAATATTGATTTAACTCCAATAAAAAAATAAAGGCTGGAACAGTAAGGCCAAAGGGCTTAATGGCACTCCACCACTCCGCATTATTTCTGGCGAAGAAATTCATGCAAGTATGCTGAAGGCTTTAATGCTTGCAGGATTTGGTGCAGACAATATAATAAAAGTTGCAACAGACGAACATGATGCAATAATTGCCGAAAAAATGCCGGTATTAGATGAATCAACAATAGTTTGTTTACAGGCAGGCAATGTAAAGACGGGAGCAATTGACCCGATTAAAGATATTTGCCTGATAGCAAAAGAAAAAGGAGCATATGTACATATAGATGGTGCTTTGGTTTGTGGGCAAGGGTTTCTCCCGAAAAATCTAAACTTGCAGAGGGATGTGAATTAGCAGATTCGTGGGCCATAGTGGTGTAATAATTTGTAAGGATGCAAAAATTCTTCAGGAAGCTCTCTCGATAAGTGCTGCATATTTACCCAGTTCAATTGAAGCTGAACCTAGTTTTTATACCCCGGAAATGTCGAGACGGGCAAGAGGTATTGAAACCTGGGCGGCATTGTATTCGTTAGGGCAAACAGGAGTGGCGGAGTTGATTGAACGCTGTTGTACTTATGCTGCATTATTTGCTGATAATTTAAAAAAGGCCGGATTTAAAATGTTAAATACTGTTACGCTCAACCAGGTACTTGTTCTTTTGGTGATAGTGAGTTAACAAACAGGATTATTAAAAAAATTCAGGAAGATGGCACCTGCTGGTGTGGCGGCACCGTATGGAAAGGAATGACTGCAATGAGAATAAGTGTATCGTCGTGGATGACAATAGCAGAAGATATTGAAGTATGTTCTGCCACTATCATTAAAATAGCCAATAAAGAAATAGCAGGCGAGTAAAGTTTGATAATGAAAATATTTTACTCTTTTATATTAAAAACGTTTACTTGTTTTGCAGTAAATTTATGTGTAAGTACATAATTTATACTTACACAAATATTAAAATAATGAAAATACTAATTGCTGTTTTTATACTTACGCTAAATGCTCCATTTTCTTTTTGCCAGAATAATAAACCAGCAGCAAAAGATAACAGTAAACCATTTGTGTTAGGTGTTATAGAAGAAATTCAATCTGTTGAATTAGCAGAAAAAAGAATTTTAAATATTTATCTGCCCGAAGGTTATAATAAGAACGATACCGCCACCTACCCTGTTATATACTTATTAGATGGTTCGGCAGATGAAGATTTTATACATGTGGTGGGTTTAATTCAGTTTAATACTTTTTCGTGGATAAACCGTGTGCCCAAATCAATTGTTGTGGGTATTTCTAACAAAGACAGAAGAAGAGATTTTACTTTCCCCACCACAGTTGAAGCTGATAAAAAAAAATCTCCATCCACAGGGCATTCTGATAAATTTATTGCTTTTATAGAAAAAGAATTACAGCCTTTTATCGAAAAAAAATATAAAGCCAATACTTCAAAAACAATTATTGGCCAATCTTTAGGCGGCCTCTTAGCAACTGAAATTTTATTTACAAAACCATCAATGTTTAATAAATATATTATTATAAGCCCCAGCCTTTGGTGGGATAATGGTTCGCTATTAAAACATTCTCCTGAAATTTTAAAAGAGAATTTTTTGTCCCAAACTGATATTTATATTGGCGTGGGAAAAGAAGGGCTTGCGCCCACCGACATACCACACGTGATGGAAGTAGAAGCAAATATATTAGCAGAAAAAATTCAGCATACAAAAAGTAAAAACGTTGCAGTGTATTTTGATTATTTACCACAGGAAGATCATGCCACCATTACACATCAGGCAATATTTAATGCACTGAGAATTTTGTATCCTGTAAATAATAAATAATTTATTCCTTACAAAAATAAAATTATTTTTTCTCCATTAACAGTACAGTTAACTTAGCGCTGAAATAATTTACAACACTTGAGTACAATAAATATTTACACCGATGGTGCAGCAAGAGGCAACCCCGGCCCCGGCGGTTACGGCGTTTTACTATTGTGGAATAATCACCGTAAAGAATTATCGCAAGGTTACCGGCTTACTACTAATAACCGTATGGAATTACTTGCCGTTATTACTGCATTGGAAGCTTTAAAAAAAGCAGAACATCCGGTACATATTTATTCCGACAGCCAGTATGTGGTAAAGGCAATTAGTGAAGGGTGGCTTAACACCTGGATAAAAACAAACTTTAAAGGCGGCAAAAAAAACAGTGATCTATGGAAACACTATTACGAAATATCGAGACAATTTAAAATTACGATGCATTGGGTAAAAGGCCACGCTACTAATCCTTTTAACAACCGTTGCGATGAACTGGCCACAGCTGCTGCAGATGGAAAAGATTTACTTATTGATGAATGGTACGAAGAAAATGAATATGAAAAAAAATAATGAAGCAAATAAAAATACAGTTTGCAGCTGGAGTGGTGGTAAAGACAGTTGCTTTGCATTAATGCAGGTAATAAAAAATAACTATACCCCTTCAGTTTTATTAAATGTTTTAAATGAAGACGGGCAAATATCCCGAAGCCATGGCATACCTGCTGCCATTTTACAATTACAGGCTAAGGCCGCCGGCTTACCCATACAGTTAGTAGCCAGCAGCTGGGCAGCCTATGAAACAAAATTTACTGCCACATTACAGCAACTTAAAAATGATTATAGTTTAACGTATGCAGTATTTGGTGATATTGATTTACAAGCTCACCGGGACTGGGAAGAAAAAGTTTGCGCCAATGCTGGCCTGAGTGCAATATTACCATTATGGCAGCAAGACAGAGAGCAATTAGTTATGCAAATGCTTGATGCTGGTATAAAAACAATCATTGTAAGCTGTAACGAATTAATGGGACCCGATTTTTTAGGAAGATTGATAGATGAAAATTGTGTAACTGATTTAAGAAGTGCAGGTGTGGATGTTTGTGGTGAGAATGGTGAATTTCATACCCTGGTTTTAGATTGCCCGCTTTTTACAAACCCTGTTGAGGTTATAGTTACAGATAAAATACTGCATGAAAAATATTGGTTTACAAAGTTGCAGGCAAAATAAAACCTGCCGTTTACAGCGGCAGGTTTTAAAATAATTTATTTACTACTTATCAGGCTACCTGTGTATTTGCTGAGAATACCGTTTTCTTTATTATTGCATAAGCACCAAAAAGTAAAGCTGTAAAAAAGAAATTACTCATAAAAGTATTCAGCAGCATATTACCGAAAAGTTCATTTTTATAAAACGGTATTGCAGCTGCATAACATGCCATTAATCCATTAAATGTTTTTGGGTAATAAATCCCAGTTAACCACATTCCAAAATTAGAAAGTATAAAAAATATTACACCACTCCAAACGCAGGCAAACAAAATATTTTTAGTATTTACTTTTTTAATTTGTGTAGCAAGAAAAGTAATTAATATAAATGCACCATATACAAATGTCTGGCTTATATCATAAAAACCTGGTGTACTGGTAAATAATTCAAATAAAATATCGCTCAGTAATAAAGTACCTAAGGGTAAAATAAGTGCATACTTTTTATTGGTAATTACAGTGCCACCAAAAATTGCCAGTGATGCAATGGGTGCAAAATTAGGCGGGTGCGGAATTAACCTTGAAATTGCTGCTACTAATATCAGTGCCGCTGCCGAAAATATCAATTGCTTATTTTGAGTCTTCATTTGTTATAATTATTTCGGCAAAAATAAGCAATAATATTTCCCCTGCATCATTTTGTAACTGCAATTATCCTCAGGTTGTTAATTACTCTTTTAATTGCCAATAACTCTTGGAGGGCCTATAACTCTTGTAGGATTAATTTAAAGAGTTTTTAAATAAGAAAGGAAACCCTCCAGAAGTTTTGTTTAACTAACTCTTGGAGGGTTAATTTAAAGAGTTTTTAAATAAGAAAGGAAACCCTCCAAGAGTTTTGCAAGAACCCTATGGTTGTTCCGTTTAAATTATCTTTGAAAAATGGCACAGCATAACCAAACCGGCAGCACAGGCGAAACAATGGCAGTAAAATATTTTACTGAAAATGGCTTTACACTATTGCATCAAAACTGGCGGCACAGCCATTGGGAAGTGGATATTATTGCTGCAAAAGAAAATGTGCTGCATTTTATAGAAGTAAAAACCCGGCGTACCAAAAAATTCGGCCATCCCGAAGAAGCCGTTTCAAAAAAGAAAATTCAGAATTTAATAAATGCTTCAGAAGAATTTTTATACCAATTCCCTCAATGGAAAAGAATTCAGTTTGATATTCTTTCTATTACCATTTTAAAAAATGAACCGGTGGAATATTTTTTTATTGAAGACGTGTTTTTGTGATTTCGGATTTGCGATTTCTGATTTCGGATTTCCTTAAATTTTAAGTACCCTGCCATTTACAAAAGACCTTTGTAAATCAAAGAAAATCATAAATCCGAAATCCGAAATCTAAAATTTTCCAGCTGCTTCCATCATTTTCTCTACCAGCTTATATGTTGCCGGACAGTATTCAATATTTTGTTTGTGTACATGCATGTAATCCACCATTTTCTTTTTAGGCAAATGCGGAAAACCGGAGCAGTCTAAAGGCCGTATTTCATAAATAGAACACTTATTATCTTTTAAATTTAAAAACTGGCAGGGCTGTTTTTTATTTTGCCAGTCTTTATCACGTTTTTCATAAATTAACCATTGATCGCTAAACTGCTGCGGTGTTTGCTTAAAGTGTGCGGAAATTCTTTGTATATCAGTTTTGGTATAAGTAGGCGTCATGGTTTTGCAGCAATTGGCGCAGGTAAGGCAGTCAATCTCCGCCCAAACTTCGGGTTCTAAAGCGGCAGTTAATTTATCCAACCCTTTGGGCGGATTATTTTCTGTTTTGGTAAGAAAAGTTTTCATTCTTCTTTTATTAAGCTTCATTTTTCGCTTAAAGGAAGGGAGATTTACTGGCTGCATAATAAATTTTAAATACTGTAAATGAAATTTAAGCAGCGAAAATAGTGTATAATTGTTTTAAATAGACTAATGGGCATATTTTACTGTTATAAGAAAGAAAAAATACCTGAAAAGCTCTAATGCCTTAATGACCAATGACGAAATTTTATGTGGGACGCTTATAAAAAAGGTTACAAAGCCTGGTTGCAATTAGAAAAATCTTTAGCAGATAATTCTGTAGAAGCATACCTGCATGATATTGATAAGCTCACTACTTTTTTATTAACCCAGGAAATAAAATCGCCGGATAAAGTTACCCTTAAAGACCTGGAGCTTTTTGTAAAATGGGTGGCAGAGTTAGGAATGACTGCATCATCGCAGGCAAGAATAATTTCGGGGCTGCGCAGTTTTTATAAATATTGTTTGCTGGAACAAATTACCAGCGCCGACCCTACTGTTTTATTAGAAGCCCCGAAACTAAAACGCATATTACCCGATACGTTGAGTTTTGATGAAATAGAAAAAATTATTGGTCAGATTGACTTAAGCACACCGGAAGGTGGCCGCAATAAAGCTATGCTTGAAACTTTGTACAGCTGTGGTTTACGTGTAAGCGAACTGGTGAATTTAAAAATGAGTTGTTTGTATTTGGATGTTGGTTTTATAAGGGTAATTGGTAAAGGCGATAAAGAAAGACTGGTACCCATTGGCAGTGATGCCATAAAATTTATTAAAATTTATAAAGATGATATAAGGGTACACATCAGCATTAAAAAAGACCAGGAAGATATATTGTTTTTAAACCGCAGGGGAAGTAAGCTCAGCCGTGTAATGATTTTTTTAATTTTAAAAGAACTGGCAAAAAAAGCTGGCATCACTAAAAGTATTTCACCGCATACCTTTCGCCATTCTTTTGCCACACATTTGGTGGAAGGTGGTGCCGATTTAAGGGCTGTGCAGGAAATGCTGGGTCACGAAAGTATTACCACTACGGAAATTTATACGCACTTAGACAGAGAATATTTACGAGATACATTGCAGCAATTTCATCCGGCATTTAAATAGTTTTTTACATGGTCAGACGGCACGTCAGACCATGTAAAAAAAACCGGTCCGATGCCGCCAATTTGATTACTAAGTTAGGCAGACATCATGACCGGCGTAAACAACCATTACTACTGAAGACTAAAACTATTGGTGCTTATAAAATTATTTTTATCATTAAATATTCTAACATAATAAATACCGCTGCTCCAAATGCTGTTGGTTTGCATTTGTTCGGTATGTGTTTTTGCAAGAGCAACAGTTTGTTTTTGTAAAACAACCCTGCCAGCGGCATCCACAATTTGAATGTTGTACATCCCGGCTTGCTTTAATTTAAGCGAAAGTGAAAATGAATTACCTCTTTGTATTGGATTGGGATAAATTTTTACTGCGCTGGTATTTTTTGAAACCCATGTTGAAACTCTTGTTTTAAGTGTATCTTTTAAAATTGATTGTCTTTGTTCACTAACCATACTAATGGATCCCATCACTCTGCAAAACCTCCTTCCATTTCCATAAGAAGTTACTAGAACTGAATCCATTTTTTTATAGTCAGCTAGTTCTGGTAACTTTTCTAAAAATATTTGTTTAGTTATTTTTCTTTCATCAAAGTCATTACAGGTAATTTGTATCTCTTCTTCTTTAAAACCAGCTGCTGTAATAGTTATAGAATATTTTGAGCCTTCTTCAATTTTTCTTAATTTATAAATGCCTTTTTTATCTGTAAAAACAGCATCTGATTGGCTTGCTCCAATTCTTTTTATAACTACAGATGCCTTATTAATTGGCAGCAGTGTTGCATTATCTCTCACTTCAATTATGGCAATATGTTTTGGTGGTATTGGAGTGTAAACATATCCTTGTTCATCAATTTTTACAGACGTTATAACTAATGCTCCCAATAATTCAATTTCCATTTTGCTAAGTATAATATCAAAGCTGTTTAAACTTGTCAATTTTATTTCCTTCCTTTCAAAACCCACTGCGGTTATCTCAAGAATATCAGTTTTCGTATCAACATTAATTTTATAAAATCCATTTACATCTGCACTTGTTCCATTCTTTGAGCCTTTTATTATTATTGAAGCTCCAGCTAACGGCTGCCCTGCTTCATCAATTATTTTTCCTGTTATGATCCTGTAAGTGTTTACGGCTATTTCTCCCTTTGTAATTCTATTTTTTTTAGCTGCATCTATTTTAGATTCCTCAACAACTTTTACTCCTCCCTGTGCTTTTGCAGTATTGGTTTTTGAAAAGAAAAGGAACAACATGGTTATATAATTCCAGTACCAAAACAATTTCTTCTTTGGTTCTTTTAGAATACTGATAGCTCTTTCTAATTGATCGGGATAGGCCCGTCCACAAACATTTTCGTTTTTTATACTGGAGAAATAGTGGAGTACCTGTGTGTCGCTCATGGAGCTGAAGTCAACCACCTGTTTGGCGCAACTGTTGCAAAAGCGGCCCTGCTGCGTGGGAGTCATTTCGTTCCAGTTCTGATGGCAAGGCTCGGGAATAGATAGTTGAATTTTTTGCATTACAGTTAGGTTTTCTATACTGATGCAGCCATTTTTGGGATTACATAAAAGAAATAAAAAAAATAAATCCTTTTTTTTACGCTTAGATAAAAGTTGAATAGTGAGTTACAGTTGAACGGAGCGTCGCCACAAATGTCAAATCAGGAATATTAGTTTGTAACAAAAAATTACTTCCTTTCCAGCAATACTTCATGCTGTTGAAACGAAACGGAGTTGGTGTAAACGGTATTGGTAACTTTTTTACGGTAATTTTTAAAGATGCTTTGCCAGCGTAATTGCAATACGCCTAAAACCCCTTCTTTTATTATGCCTTTATTCATTTTGCTGGCGCCCAGTTCCCTATCGATAAAAATGATGGGCACTTCAGTAATTTTAAAACCTAATTTCCAGGCAGCAAATTTCATCTCTATCTGAAAGGCGTAACCAACAAAAGAAATGCCATCTAAATTAATGGTTTCCAAAACTTCTCTTTTGTAACAAACAAAACCGGCAGTGGGATCTTTAACCGGCATCCACGTAATAATTTGTGTATATAGCGAAGCGCCTTTTGATAAAAGTATTCTGTTGGCGGGCCAGTTTTGTACTGCTCCGCCTTTTACATATCTCGATCCTACGGCAACACCTGCTCCATCTTTGCAGGCATCGTACAATCTTTCTAAATCTTTGGGGTTGTGAGAAAAATCGGCATCCATTTCAAAAATAAAACGATAGCCTTTATCGATAGCCCATTTAAAACCAAAAATATATGCTGTGCCCAAACCTAATTTACCGCTGCGTTCTTCTAAAAATAGTTGCCCGGGATATTTTGCAAATAATGTTTTTACAATAGAGGCAGTGCCGTCGGGTGAATTATCATCAATAATTAAAACATGGTACTGCTGGCCCAAACCAATTACTGCACCAATAATATTTTGGATATTTTCTTTTTCGTTGTATGTAGGTATGATGACTAGTTTTTCCAACGCATGTTTTTTGCTATCTCAAATTTACAAAAAATAACTTAATGTACCGTTTACATATTGGTTAGCGTGGATAATTAATTGTTTTTTAACAGGGTTCTGTTGAATATTTCGGTTAATTTTTGTTTGGTGTGCAATGGAAAATCGCCTCTCATCATCCAGTCATAATACTGAGGCTCAGCCTTTAATACTTCGGCAACCGACCGGCCTTTAAATTTTCCGAAATTAAAAATTTCAACTCCTTTATCATCAAAGCTAAAGCGGCGGGCATAATCCACAATTTTTTCTTCGCCAATGGCACTTAAAACAGATTCTACAGTATTGCCTAAATTTTCATATTTTTTAAGCTGTGCTAAAAAAACATCTATTGTTGCGCTAACATCTGCTTCGGCACTGTGTGCATCTACCAATTCTTTTTCGCAAAAGAATTTATAGGCCGCCGTTAGTGTACGGGGTTCCATAGTATAAAAAATATGCTGCACATCCACCATTTTTCTTTTACTCAAATCTACGTCTATGCCTACTCTTAAAAACTCTTCCATTAAAATAGGAATATCAAAACGGTTACTGTTATAGCCGCCTAAATCGCATCCTTCGATAAATACTTTTATTTCGTTTGCTGCCTGCTTAAAAGTGGGTGCATCTTTTACCATTTCGTCGGTAATGCCATGTATATCGCTGGTTACTTTTGGAATGGGCATTTGCGGATTAAGCAATTTGCGTTTTACCTGGCGGCTGCCATCGGGTAGTAATTTTATTACGGCAATTTCCACAATACGGTCGGTTGAAAGGCTTACTCCTGTTGTTTCCAAATCGATAAATGCAATAGGCCTTGTAAGTTGTAACATGTTTGTTTGAGGTTTAAATCATAAATTATTGAAAAATAAGGTTAAAAATAGGGTAGTTTTTACACTTATTAAAGAAGAAAGGTAATAAAATAGCTAATTTCGCCGTTTAGCCTTGGTAATTTATCTTTGCACTAACTAATAGTTACAAAAAAGATTTTTAACCTGAAATTTTATATGATGAAAAAATTATTTTTTGTTTTTGCTGCTCTACTATTAATGGCAGTAGTTTTTAACAGTTGTACTACCAGTCGCAAAGCCGGATGCCCGGGTACCGAAGGTATTATTCATTAATTAAGTTTTTTTATGACGTGGATTGAGCTAAATGATGAAGAGCAGTTGAACAGCATAAAAGAATTATCGAAAGATAAGCCTCAATTAATTTTTAAACACAGCACCCGCTGCAGTATAAGCAGCATGGCAAAAGGCCGTTTAGAAAGAAGTACTCAGCCCGATAATATTGATTTCTATTACCTCGACCTGATAAAAAACCGCCAGCTGTCTAACAAAGTAGCCGAAAATTTTTCTGTATTTCATGAGTCGCCGCAGGTGCTGCTGATTAAAAATGGCGCATGTGTTTACGATGAAAGCCACAGCGGCATTATGATGGATGATATTGTGGAGCAGGCATGATTGTACTTTTGTAAAACTAATTTGGTATTAGTCCAATGGGCACAATAATTTCCCACCTGTTTTTTACTCCGGGGTTTAATAAATCGGTATCCAGTAAATGAGCAAACCTTACTCCAATACTTACGGGTAACGAATTCCAAACTTTAGTATCAAAATATAATTCTGCCCCAGTACTGCGATTAATAATTTCTGTTAATCTGCCATTACTAAATCTTGCCAATGAATTATTATAATCATAAAAAGCATTGGCCCTTATGCGTTGAAAATAAATTACTCCGCCAACACCCCAATCGGGATAACACAATGGAAAATGATAATTGAATCCTAACTTATACATCCGTCTCGTGCTTAATGCTTCGTAACCTCTTGCAAAAGAAAAAATATTACTGAATAAATCAGGTAAGGTATCTCTTTTTTGATAAGCACCATTTATTACCAAACTATGATTTACTGCAAACCCTGGAAAATATAGCGCTGTGTTTGCAACCAATTTATGACTGTTTCTAAAATTAAATGCATCCCTGTAATTAACTGCAATACTTTGTGCCCATCTTGGATTAATATACTGCACTGCCCTGCGACTTACATTGCTAAAAGAAAAAAATGCATTGCCGTAATTGATGGCTTTGTTATTAAAAATATTTTTACTTATACCTGAATAAAGATATTGCTCAATATTATACCCGGCTCCAAAATTTAAAAACTTATTTGTTCGTCCGCCAATAAAATTTAAAGGAATTGAAAACCCTGTTTTTAATGTAGCCGAATTAAATATTATTGACTTACCCAATGCAGTATCTATTGTACGGTTAAAACTTTCCTCTGCCCCAACACTTAATACAGGGAACCATCCTGCAAATACACTACTGATACCAAGGGTGTGGCTTTTATCGTTTCGGTTGTAAGTATAACTTAAAATATTACTAAAACTGCTGAGTACATTATCACTGTATAAACTGTAGCCAAATTCCGGATCGCCAATTACCGGCCTGCGGCTATGGAAATTAAAAAGATAAGATGACTTTTTATATTTTGTAATAGCATTTTGTTTTTCGGTTAAAGCATATAAACTACGGGCTCCTTCTTTTTTTAAAGCACGGGCTGTATATAAATCGGGGATGGCAATAAAATCAACTGCTGTAACTTTTTGCCACTGCAATTGATTTACGATGGCTTTTGATAAACGGTTACCTTCTGCTGTAAAAGAAGTGAATACCAATTCTCCCTTTGAATTTGCTGCAGGATGATAGATACCATTACTGTTATTGGTTAACCTGAATATTTTTTTATCTTTTAATGATACTGCAAAAATTTTATCAGCATTATTATCCATGCGGCTAAAATAGACTGTATCATTTTTTACAGAAGGATACCCCAATACGTTAAAAGAAAAAGGTGTAAGTAATTCTGTTGTACCATTTGTTAAATCAACTTTTACCAACGCCATATTCCCTTCGGGATTTCTTATTGCAGATACTGCAGCTGTATTGTTTACATATTTTGTTTGTGTAAAAAAATAATTCTGTGGGTTAGGCACTTTTAATATTACTTCTCCTGTTGTTGCATTTAAGCGGTGCAAATTATTGGTACCATCAGTATTTACACTTACTGCCAGTATTTCGTTGCCCTCAGCATTTATATCAGGCGAAAAATATTTTGATTTAAAAGTTAATTGCTTTTGCTGTTTAGATTTTATATCCAGCAATTGAAGTACGCTGTAATCCCTGTTGCCCCAACGTGGATCAGATTGGTAAGATGCGTAAACCACTTTACCATTTTTATAAGAATAATAATCATCTATCGCTAAATTTTTCACTCTTATTTTTTCTTCTTTGCCATTTGCTAATAAATAAAAGGCTTCTATTTCTTTATACGATTTTTTAGTTACCAAAATACTGTCATCTCCAATAAAATTAGGGAAGAGATAATCAATGACATTATTTTTTTTAATACCTGTCAGGTAATTATAGTCTGTTGTTGTTTTTTCTTCTAAAAAAGATTTTTCTTTAAAAAAATTTACAGCATCCTGCCTGAACTGTTTAAACGGTACACCCGAATGCTTTTCTATGGCTTTGTTAAAAAAACTTTTAAACCTTACCGCATCATTGGTAACATTATTCCAAAAATTTTCTCCGTATTTTTCATACCCATAGGCCACCAAAATATATCCCAACGGATAATGATCGGGTACAAAATCTTTTAAAGAACCGCTGCGGTATTTCATCCAGCTGTACTTTTTATTTTCTAACCAAAGCGATTTAAAGCCATTGAAAAAAGCAGGCATCCTTCCCCTACCCTGTGCACTTACTAAAGTTTCCTGCCATACTGCATCCCCTTCAAAAAAATAGTCGGGTAAAAAAAGTCCGTTGGCAAACAACTGTCCTTCCTGCCCTAAAAAAAACGAAAATAATTTGGTAAGCCCTTTATTAAAATTACTGAACTGCTGCATGTGCCGGTTTTCGTGGGTAATTAAATTGTCATCCCATCGTACGCTTCCGGTATTAAAATTATCCTGGCCGGGTGTCATAAATAATTCACTCATTATTGGTGCCATACGAACGTAGGCGTTAGGAATAGTGGTTTGATTTTGTAAAATAATATTCCATTTGCGCTGGCTGCCACCAATTGTTTTTGATGTAGCACTGTCCATTAACTGTACCACATTGGCAATGCGGTTTGCCTGACTGTCTAAACCCTGCGGAAAAATAATCTTTGCTTTTGAGGTGTTTATTTGCTTCCATTTTACTGAAGGAGCATTACCACCAAAATTTTGAGCCATACAAATAAATGGTAATAAAAAAACTATAACGGAAGTAGCAATAAGTTTTACTTTTATCATAGCTTAAAAATACAAATCATTATTGATAAAATAAATTACTGCAAATGCTTGAACCAAATTTTTCTCCTTTTCCTGAAATTATTACCGAAAGGTTATTACTGAGCAGCATACAAAAAGAAGATGCCCCCGAATTATTACTGTTACGCAGCAGCGAAAAAGTAATGGAATATATTGACAAAGAAAGAACGAAAACTTTAGAAGAAACAGCAGCATTAATAAAACGTATTACTGATGATGAAATAAATAATGAAGGCATTACCTGGAAGATAAGTGTAAAAGAAAATCCTGGAAAATTAATTGGCAGCATTGGTTTTTGGAGAATAATAAAACCACACTACCGTGCCGAAGTGGGTTATATGCTGCACCCCGATTTTTGGAAAACCGGTTTAATGAAAGAAGCACTGCAAGCGGTTATTGATTTTGGATTTAATACTATTCATCTGCACAGTATAGAAGCTCATATTAACCCCGGTAATGCAGCATCTGCAGGCCTTTTAGAAAAATTAAATTTTGTAAGAGAAGCTTATTTTAAAGAAGATTATTTTTTCAGAGGTAAATTTTTAGACAGTGCTATTTATTCTTTATTAAACAAAAAATAAAACCCTGTTCAATTAAGAACGGGGCTTATTTGCGTTTGGGTTTATTAATTTACATTTTTGGTAACAACACATGGTCAACCACGTGTATTACACCATTACTTTGATTAACATCTTTAATAGTTACGTAAGCCACACCACCACTTTCATCTTTAATGGCAATTTTATTTCCTTTCATCATAATTATTAAATTTCCGCCTGCAACAGTTTTTACTGTAGCGGTGCCATTACCATCCTTAATTAACTTTGCTAAATCTTTTGAAGTGTATTTACCTGAAACCACATGGTAAGTTAATACACCTGTTAAAGCTGCTTTGCTTTCTGGTTTTAATAAATTATCTACAGTACCTGCAGGTAACATATTAAAGGCTTCGTTCGTCGGTGCAAATACGGTAAACGGTCCTGCGCTTTGTAATGTTTCTACAAGGCCGGCAGCTTTTACAGCGGCAACTAATGTAGTGTGGTCTTTACTGTTTACTGCATTTTCAACAATATTTTTAGATGGATACATTGCTGCCCCACCTACCATAACTGTTTTTTCCATTTGTGCAAATGATGCATTAACAAATAACATTGCTATTGCTCCAAAAAGAAATTTTTTAACCTGTTTCATAAATGTGTTTTTAAGTTTGTTTTAATTATTTATTTACAGAAACATTTACGGCAGATGAAAAAGAATGGATTGTTTTTTTTATAAAAAATATTTTGTGTTGAAGAATTTTACACAATAACAATGCAGTAATAAAACAATATTGCAATTGAAAAATAGAAAATAAAAAAATTATATGAGATTAAAAAATGAGCATTAGATTTTGCCCATACTAACTACAGCAGTTGGTGTAGGGTTGCCTCCTTCTTTTTCTAAAGAGATAGCAAAAGCTTCGGCTCTTCCAAATGCTTTCATGGGTTGCATGCGGAATTTTTTGCCTTTATCATTGGTAATTATTAAACCTCCATCAACAGGCACACCATCTACAATAGCCCAAAACTGGTATTGTTTACCGGCTGGTGCATCGGGTAAATTACTGGCATCTACCATTACATCACCGGTATTTTTCATCCAGTAAATTTTTGCAGTTGCTTCAGGTAAAGTTGGCTGGCCTTGTAACGCAACAGGAATACTGTATTTGCTTTGTACAATACCCAAATCAGTTTTCATGTCATCAGTTTGCTGTTGTACTTGTGCAAGCTGTTGCTGTGTATCTTTTAAATCTTTACTCGCTGTATTATACTTGTTATAATACATCACGTTCATTATTGCACTGCCTGCAAGTAAAATAATTGATGCAGCTGCTGCAAATTTCCAGTAATTTTTAAAGGCAACCACTTTG
>NZ_JANMUN010000127.1:0-2127 GCF_031391665.1 Ferruginibacter sp. | reverse complement strand
CAGTTTGGTACTAACTTAAGGGCTTCAGCATCTACATCCATTACAAATTTTGTAAGGGGTTTTACACCGTTACTGTTTTTAATTTTTAGTTACTTAAGAAACTACCAAAATATCGGTTATATAAAAGGCGCCTGGATAATTGGCATTGGAGTAATGGTAATTTCTTTATCGGCTTTATATTTTACTAAAGAAAGTTATGGAAAAGATTTAGATTTTACAGAAGAGTAATTTTTATCTTATCAGCATTACAGTTGATTTTTTGTCAATAATATTTCCTTTAAAATCTACACCATTAACTAATACAACAAACACCCCGCTGTTTTGTTTTTGTCCCTGCCACATCCCATCCCAGCCTTTGTTATAATTGGTAGTGTAAAATATTTGCTGCCCCCAGCGATTAAATATTTTAAGATAATTAAATTGTTTTATGCCTACAGGTGTGCCTTTAAAAATATCATTCAATCCATCGCCGTTGGGTGTAAAGGCGTTGGGTAAATAAATATCGGGGCCCTTATAAATTTTAACGGTTACATCAGCATAACTTTCGCAGCCTTCGGGTGTAAATGCTTTTATGCTGAAGGTTTGTGTGGCAGTAAGCGTAGTAACAGGATTTGAAATAGTTGGATTGCTTAACAATGCTGCAGGGCTCCAGGTATAACTTAAGCCGCCGGTTGCATTTAATTGTATTGGCTGGCCTGCAGCAGCAATGGTATCGTTGCCTGCAAATGCATTGGTGCCGTAAATAATAATATCTTTTTGTAACGAATCGGAGTAACAGCCATTAGCAGCCGTTGCAAATAATTTTACTTTGTAAGTTCCATTGGCAGTATAAATATGTTGTGCATTTTGTGTGGTTGCAATGCTGCCATCACCAAAAGTCCATTTCCATTGCGATACGGTATTAGAATTATCGATTGCAGAAAAATTTATCAAACTGTTTTTGCAGGCATCTTTAAAAACCATGGTAACATCGGGACTAGGGTTTACATAAAATGTCTCAATGGTAGTATCACTGCAACCATTATTACTGGTAGCAATTAATTGTACCGTTTGATTACCCGGTAAAAATGATTTTACAGGATTTTGCTGATTGCTCCATTCAGTATTGCTGTAAATCCACGACCATTTGGTAATGCTGCCAGTAGAAGCAACAGAAGAGTCATTAAACTGAATAGGTAATCCTTGACATAGTGGAGGTACACCAATACCGAACTTAGCCGCAGGTTTATCTAGTACAAAAACATTTTTTGAAATTATGCCAGGGCAAAACATGCTGCTATCAATAACTACCAGCAGTAACACACTTTGATTTCCTGGTGTAGTGAAAATATGCACGGGATTTGTATTACGGGCATTACCTATTGAATCAGAAAAAATCCAAACCCAGCCATTTATTATTCCCCCTGCGGGTGTGGTACTATTATCATATAAAAAGGTTGGTGTGCCAAGGCAAACAGAATCTTTAAAAGTAAAATCTGCGTTGGGTGCTTTGTAAACATTAAATGTTTTAGTTCTAATTGCTGATTCACAACCTTCCGTTGTTGTAACTGTTAGTTGTACTATTTTGTTACCACTTGTAGTATAAGTTTTTACAGGGTTCTGCAATGCAGAATTGGTGCCATCATCAAACTGCCAAAGCCATTTATTAATTGTCCCAACATTCACAAAAGAATTATCAGTAAAAGATAATGCTTGACCAGTACAAGAATAGTTATTGTTATTATTAAAAAAGTTAATTGTAAAATCTGAAAGTGGCAACCCGCCAATCCTCACCGTTTGCGTATTAGTAGCTTCACATCCATCAGCACCAATCACTCTTTGCTTAACTACATAATCGCCGGCGGGTGCAAATACATGCACCGGGTTTAAATTAACTGAATCTATCGGGCTGCCATCACCAAAATCCCAGTAAAATTTTGCAATGGTTGTAAATGAAACTGTAGTGGTATTAAAAGTTATGGGTTCATTAATACATCTTTTTTGTGTGGGGTTAAAATTAAAAGAAGGGTTTAATGCTGTTTTAAATCCCTGGTAATTATATTCTCCTCCTGTACTGCCGGTAAAGCCCCAAAATACCATTGGGTTACCAGCAAAAACATCTGTTACAAAATCTTTTACCACACTAAC
>NZ_JANMUN010000062.1:0-17689 GCF_031391665.1 Ferruginibacter sp. | reverse complement strand
GTGTATCAATTTTTTTTATTCTTTCTTCGCTTGTTTCCGGCGTTACTAAAAAAATAAATTTCAAATCATTTTTTTCAAACAAAGGTTTGTACAGGGTTTCAAATTCGTACATGGGTAAATCCGGAAGTATAACGCCATCTACTCCCACTTCTTTTGCAGCTGCACAAAATTTTTCTATACCAAATTGCAAAATGGGATTCATGTAGCCCATTAAAATTATAGGAATGCCCCCATCCTTTAAAAGCGTATTGCGAAGATTGTCTAGTTGATCAAAAAGAGTTTCAATAGTCATTCCATTTTGCAATGCCACCGCACTGCTTTGCTGTATCACTTCGCCATCGGCCAGCGGATCGCTGTACGGCATACCGAGTTCAATAATATCTGCACCATTTTTTTGCAACGCTTCAATTACTTCAACGGTTGAGTTGAGTTGCGGATACCCTGCGGTGCAGTAAATATTTAATACCTTATTTTTTTTATCAGCAAATAATTTATCTAATCTGTTCATACGATATCAATTTCCATTTTTATGTTAGCCCTTTTATATTCCGATTTAAAATCCGGCACTTCAGTAAAACCATATTTTTTATATAAATGAATGGCTGGGCCAAGCAATGTATTGGAATATAAAATTACTTTATGCAGTTGCAATCTTTTTGCTTCCTGCATGCAAAATTCCATCATCGCATTGCCAATATTTTTTCCCTGGAATTTTTCATCCACCGCCATTTTTGATAATTCAAAAACGGTATCACTCACTTTTAATAATGCAAAAGTACCGGCCACTTCTTTATTATACATTGCAAAAAATATAAAGCCGCCTTTGTCAATAAAATATTGTTTAGGGTTGGCTAACATTTTTTCATCAACAGGCTCAACCTCAAAATATTTTTGCAGCCATGCTTTGTTGAGTGCTGTAAAATGATGCGCCAGTGCTTCAGTAAAAGGTATGATTGCAATTGTGTTATCCATTTTATAATCTTTCCGCCGGTCTTATATTCAGCGTTCTTCCACCTAACGAAATAATACGATAAGCAGGTTTGGCATCAATATCTATAATTATTTTATACAAAGCCGTTTGCTTTGTTGGTGCAGGAAAATTCACCATCAAACTGTCCCCTTTTCTTTCAACCGTATATTTTTTTTCATCAAAGCCTTCGTCTAAACAATATTCAAATTCGTACCGCTCCCCATTAATGTTGGAGATCATTTTAATGGGTGTTACTTCATTGCTGCAGGCACCAATTTTTTCTGCTTTTAGTTTGTGGTTGATGAAGGCGTTGCTGCAGGAAGAGAGGAGGAAGATGGTGGTTAAAGTTAAGAGATGTTTCATAATTTATATTTTACCCGGCGCCCCCTAAATCCCCCTGAAGGGGGACTTTAAAGACCCTGTTATTTCGAATCCTTTTTTATTAATTGTTATTCTATATTTTTAATAATTTTGATCGTGCTTTTAATATCCTCAATCACTTTGTCAATTGTACATTTTATTTCATCATTGGTAAACCTGATTACTTTTATTCCAAATTCTGTCAAATCATTTTCCCTGATGCTATCATTTTCTTTTACATCCTCTCTGTTATGAATACCGCCATCAATTTCAATAACCAATTTTAATTCATGGCAATAAAAATCTGCTATGTACATCCAAATTGGATGCTGACGCCTAAATTTAAAATCCAGTTGATTATTACAAATATATCCCCACACTATTTTCTCTTCATGAGTCATATTTTTTCTTAAGAACTCTGCATTTTTAAATATTGGTTTAATAGCTCCAAAATGCATATCATTTTTCATAACTTTTTTTTGCTTACGCTACAAAATAAAAGACTATCCAAAGTATTATACTCTTTAAAGTCCCCCTTCAGGGGGATTTAGGGGGCGTTGTGTACTCACAAATATTTCATATACGTCTCCAAATCCTTATCTCCCCTCCCACTCAAACACACCACCACCACATCATCTTTTTTAAATTCCATTTTATTTAAAATAAACAAAGCATGAGCCGTTTCCAATGCAGGAATAATGCCTTCTAATTTGCTCAATTCAAACGCAGATGATAATGCTTCTTCATCCGTTGCACTCATAAAAATACCACGGCCACTCTCATACAAATGTGCATGTAAAGGGCCAATGCCCGGGTAATCCAACCCGGCGGAAATGCTGTGTGGCTCTACCACCTGGCCATCTGCAGTTTGCATCAACAAACTTTTGCTGCCATGCAAAATACCGGGCTTACCCAATTGAGTTGTTGCAGCACTCATGCCACTGTCAATACCACAGCCAGCAGCTTCTACTGCAATTAATTTTACATTGGTATCATTTAAAAAATGATAGAATGCACCTGCCGCATTACTACCACCACCCACACACGCTACTACATAATTTGGATTTTCATTACCAGTTTTTTCGAATAATTGTTTTTTTATTTCTTCGCTTATCACACTTTGAAACCTCGCCACCATATCCGGATAAGGATGCGGCCCCACCACGCTGCCAATAATATAATGTGTGTCAACAGGATTATTTATCCAGTCACGTATCGCTTCGTTCGTCGCATCTTTTAGTGTTTTGCTGCCGCTGGTTGCAGGCACCACTGTTGCGCCAAGCATCTTCATACGGGCAACATTAGGCGCTTGCCGCTCAATATCTTTTTCTCCCATGTACACAATGCACTCCAAACCTTTTAATGCACACACCGTTGCTGTTGCCACACCATGCTGACCGGCACCCGTCTCTGCAATAATTCTTTTTTTACCCAAACGCTCTGCCAGTAAAATTTGCCCGATGGTATTATTAATTTTATGTGCGCCGGTATGGCACAGATCTTCCCGCTTTAAATAAATTGTTGCACCATATTTTGCACTCAATCGTTCTGCTAAAAACAATGGTGTGGGCCTGCCCACATAATCCCTCAACAGATCCCAAAAATCTTTTTGAAACCCCTCCTCATAAATTATTTTTAAATAATTTTCCTGCAGGGTCTGCACATTGGGAAAAAGCATTTCAGGTATAAATGCCCCGCCAAAATTGCCGTAATAACCGTGTTCGTTTACTGTGTAGTTCATGTTATATTTTTGTTTTGGCTTTGCCAAAATATTTTTTTGTAAGACCAGCTTTGGTAATTCTATTTAGCTTCATTGGCGTCGCACTCTTGTACTGGATATCTTTATTGAGCTTTAATGATGTTATGCACAAAGCACCTTACGTCCCTTCGGGACTTATTATTAACTTCTTTTTATTATTCTACCAACCTTTGGCTCCTACGGAGCTTTAAAACAATATTAGTATGCTTTATTTTTCTTTATACAATAGATTCACACCATTAACTTTTGATTCTTTAATGTATGTCGTTGCCGATCTAATATATTCAATCAGTAATGAATCTTTTGATATCCATTTTACTAAGACAGTTGCTTTGCCATTATCCTTACATGAAAAAGTGTTTGCTTTATTTTGTTGAGAAAATTGTTCATTCTCATTTAATAAAGAAATTTGGTAAGAATCCGGAGTAGTTGCATCTCCTGTTTTATAGAATACAACAGCCTTAACACCATTTTTATTTGAAGTTTCGCTTATGAGTGTATTTGTAAAATCATCGCCAGTATTACAAGAATAAAATAATGCGATACCAAATACAACAATATATGTCCTAATTCGAAACATAGTTATAATTTAAGCGCTAATTCCAAATTACTAATTCCTTCCACCCTACTTCATCCCCTGCTTAAACAGCAACACCTGCCCCATATCTTTTACACCCGGTTCTTTCTCAAACCTGCTGTTGATATCAACACCAAAATAATCAGGATGTTTAAACTTTTTAATTTTAGCAATATCATCTACACTTAAGCCGCCACTGAGGAAAAAAGGTTTTTCAATTTTTGCTTTCGATAAAATTTTCCAGTCAAATTGTTTACCGGTGCCGCCGGTTTCGCCATTGGCTTTGGTGTCGAATAAATAATAATCGCAAACGGCATCGTAATCTGCAACTAATGCATCAATATCGGTGGTAGTTTCATCAATGTTAAATACTTTTATTACTTCCACTTCGCTGCTAAGGTCTTCGCACATTTCCGGGCTTTCGTCTCCATGCAATTGCACCACATCCAAACCATATTCATCAATGGCATCCAGCACATCAATCATTTCGGGGTTTTTAAATACACCTACTTTTTTTAAATCAAAGTCAGCATTTTTTATGGCTTCTTTATCTAGCTTATCTCCCACATATCTTGGAGAATCTTTTACAAAGATCAATCCTGCAAATTCAATGTTTAACCCGTCTAACTGCTGCAATTGTTTTAATTGTGTAATACCACAAACTTTAATGTTCATAATCTATATGTTGTTTTATTTTTTTAAATTTTCTTTGCAAATACAAATATCGAATTTGCGAATATCGAATGTTGTTCTTATTGAGCGATATTCGCACATTCGCCATTAATCTATTCGACATTTATTTGCTATTTTAACTGTTGTGTAAACTGCTTAATCAAATTAATATCTTTTATTCCAGGCAACACTTCAAATTTTGTGCTGATGTCGATAGCGAATAGAGCTTTTGCTTCTGGCTGTTGAGCAAACGCATTTAAGTTTTCTGCATCACCGGGTTCAATCATGCCACTTAAAAAATACGGTTTGCCCACTGTAACGCCATGTAATTTTTCCAGGTTCAATTTTTTACCAGTGCCACCATAACCCACACCTTCGGTATCAAACATAAACATGTCGCAATAGTCCATGTATTCCTGTATGCGGTAACCAATATTATCGGTTTCACTAAAACGAAAAGCTTTTACCACCGAAATATAATCAGCAATTTTTTCACAGAACTTGGGTGTTTCATCGCCATGCAATTGCACCATGTGCAAACGGCATTCATCCACCATTTGTAAAATTTCATCTGCTGATGCATTTACAAATACGCCTACTTTATTTACCGTATTTTCTTTTTTTATCTGGCTCGTCGTCATGTGGCGTAACACATAGCGTGGCGACTTGGGATAAAAAATAAATCCGGCAAAGGATACACCGGCGCCGGGCAGTTGCAGCAACTGCTCTTCCTGTGTAATACCGCAAACTTTTACTCTCATTTACTTTTGCTTTAGTTGTTGTACAAATGCAGCAAAAGCAATCGTTGGGTCGGGTGCCTTCATAAAGTTTTCTCCAATTAAAAAACCTTTGAACCCGTGTTGTTTAAATAAAAAAATATTTTCTACACTGCTTATTCCACTCTCGGCCACTTTTATCTTTTCTGCCGGAATTTTTTCGGCCATCCGCAAACTTCTGTCAATATCCACTTCAAAAGTTTTAAGGTTGCGGTTGTTGATGCCGATAATTGTTGTGGCATCGCAAATATGATCCAGCTCTTCTTCACCATGCAATTCCAGCAACACTTCCAAGCCAATATTATTTGCAAATGTAGCTAATCGTTTTACTTCTTTTGCAGTAAGGCTTGCCGCAATTAATAAAATTACATCTGCACCCAATGCTTTGGATTCTGCAATTTGGTATTCATCAAAAACAAAATCTTTACGCAGTATGGGAATATTAATACCATCCCTTATGCCAATAATATCATCATTATTTCCTTTAAAATAAATGGGCTCGGTTAAAATGGAAGCGGCGGCGGCTCCATGTAATTCATACCCCATTACCACATCAAAAACATCGGCATCAGCATTAATAATTCCTTTTGATGGCGAAGCTCTTTTAAATTCAGCAATTATGCCTGTACCGTTTTCATTCAATAAACTTTTTTGTAACGATAAACATTTGCGATCATACAGCGGCATGATTTCCCATGCCTGAATAGGGACAATACTTTTTAATTGCTGTACGGTTGCTTTTCTTTTTTCAACCACTTCTTCTAAAATATTTTTCATTTTAAAAATTATCTTTTTGTTTTTACACTATGCGTAAGCACCTGCCGTTCCTACAGAACGAAAACGTAACTATATATACTTTTTCTATCCACTTTGCATTCTTATGGAACGAAAACCAGCTTGCTTAATGTTCTAACCAACAAATATTTCTTAGAGCAAAAATGCAATTTTAATTGCATGAGTTCTATTGCAAAGCAATTAATTTTTGTAAACAATCATTTGCTTTACCGCTTTCTAAACTTTCCACCGCAGCGTTATAGCAATCTTCATAAGTTTGATAATTGCCCGTGCATTGCAATGCCATTGCCGAATTGGCCAGCACCACAGCATTTTGTGCCCAGGTTCCTTCGCCTTTTAAAATCTTAATAAATATTTTTGCAGCTTCTTCTACTGTATTGCCGCCGTAAATATCTTCTGCATTTACCATGCGCTTACCTAAGGTTTCCGCCGTTAAAATTTTTTCTCCTTCGTTAGTAATAACTTTTGTATCACCTGTTAAAGAAATTTCATCGTAGCCATCTAAGGAATGAATAATGGTAAATTTATTTCCTGTAGGTTGTAATAAATAATTATAAATTCTTGCCATCTCTAAATTATATACGCCTACCAATTGGTATTTTGGAAACGCCGGATTTACCATTGGCCCCAGCATATTAAAGAAAGTGCGAACGCCTAAATTTTTTCTTATCGGCCCTACTGCTTTTAGCGCCGGATGAAACATGGGTGCATGTAAAAAACAAATACTGGCTTCATCAATTTCTTGCTGCAATAAACTTTTATCGCTTTTAAAAGTATAGCCTAACTGCTCCATTACATTGCTGCTGCCACTAACAGATGTTGCACCATAGTTACCATGCTTGGCCACTTTGTTTCCTGTACCTGCCACAATAAAACAACTGAGTGTGGAAATATTGAAAGTATTTTTTCCATCACCCCCCGTTCCTACAATATCAATTACATCATGACCATTTAAATCTACTCTTACACAAAGCTCCAGCAAAGCATCACGAAAACCCTGCAGTTCATCAATAGTTATACTCCGCATTAAATACACGGTGATGAAAGAAGCGATCTCACTTTCATTGTACACATTCCTGGAAATGTTGATCAGCACTTCTTTGGCCTGCTCACGGGAAAGTGTTTTATGTTCGAATAAGAAGTTTAATATTTTTTTCATAAGCCCCTGTCCCCTAAAGGGGAACTTAGATTGTTACTTAATTATAAATTTGTTATTATTTTCACTTTTGTAATTTTTTCCTTCTCTTTTATCTTCTCCATTTCCCCCTTTAGGGGATAGGGGTTCTTAACCAATTCCTTAAAATAGTTTCCCCATCCGGCGTCAATACACTTTCCGGATGAAATTGCACACCCTGCACATCATAAGTTTTATGTTGTAAAGCCATGATGTAACCATTGTCATCTCTTGCAGTTACTTCCAATTCAGCAGGAAAATTTTCATCGCTGATTATCCAGCTGTGATAACGGCCTACTTCAATTGTTTCGGGTAATCCACTTAAAATTTGAGATGCTTTATTTGTGATTTTAATCGGCGTTGCCACACCATGATATACTTTACTTAAATTAGTCAGCGTTCCGCCAAAAGCTTCTCCAATGGCCTGGTGCCCCAAACAAACACCCAAAATAGATTTTGTCGCTGCATATTTTTTTATCAATGGCAGTAACAAACCTGCTTCGGATGGAATACCCGGACCGGGAGATAAAATTATTTTATCATAGTCATTCACCTGCTCTAAACTTATTTCATCATTACGGTACACATCCACTTTTTCATGAGTGATCTTTTCTACTAAATGAACAAGGTTGTAAGTGAAAGAATCGTAATTATCGAAAACTAAAATACGCCCCCAATCCCTAAAGGGGCTTACAAGCACTTCACTATTTTGTGACATCTTTTCTTCTTTCATTTCAATTTGCTTAATTAAAATTTGTTTAACCTATCAGAGTATAAAGTCCCCTTTAGGGGCTTAAATATCTTGTGCAAGTACAATAGCCTGCTTCAATGCATTTAATTTATTGTTTACTTCCTGCAATTCGCTTTCGGGTTTGCTTGCTGCTACTACGCCAGCGCCTGCCTGATACACTAACGTATTATTCCTGCTTAAAAATGTTCTTATCATTATTGCATGATTGATAGTGCCGTTAAACCCTACAATGCCAATAGCACCGCCGTAATAACTTCTGCTGGTAGGTTCGTAGTCATTTATTAACTGCATGGCTTTAAACTTTGGTGCACCGCTTAAAGTGCCGGCAGGAAAAGTAGTGGCAATTAATTTAAACGGATTTATTGCTGGCCCAACCGAGCCTGTCACTTCACTTACTAAGTGTATAACATGGCTGTAGTAATTAACCTTTTTGTATTGTGTAACTTCTACTTTATTGCACATGCGGCTTAAATCATTTCTTGCTAAATCTACCAGCATTACATGTTCGGCATTTTCTTTTTCATCTGCTTCCAATGCAATAGCTGCTGCTTTATCTGTTTCATCGTCACCGGTTCTTTTAAAAGTTCCTGCAATGGGATGCACAATAGCTTTACCGTTATTTACAATCAACTGGCTTTCGGGTGAAGAGCCCATCAGTTTGTAATCGCCGTAATCAAAATAAAATAAATAGGGAGAAGGGTTGATGCTGCGTAAAGCCCGGTACACATTAAATTCATCACCGGTAAATTGCTGTTCAAATTTTCTGCTCAACACAATTTGAAACACATCGCCACGATGGCAACTGGCAATGCCCTTTTTTACAATTTCTACATATTCTTCATTAGTAAGATTAGAAGTTTCTTCATTTGCTGTTTTAAAAGGAAAAGTGGGTACGTCTTTACTTTTAATTAAACTTTCCACCACAGCAACTTCACTTTCGATTCCTTTAATTACATTTTCGCAAATAAATAATTCATCTTTAAAATGATTGATAACGATGATGTATTGATACAGGCGGTACCGCATAAGCGGAATCGCTGGCGTGAGTGGTGAGTGGTGAGTACTGAGTTTTACTGAATCAAAGAATTGCACCGCATCGTAAGTGGTATAGCCAAACAAACCCTGTGCAATATTAACCTGTTTTTGTGTTGTTGGTTCTATTTCAAACCGATTCATAAAATCCCATAAATGATCAGGCACATCGGTTGGTTTTGCAATAGCAATCTTTTCAGCCTTTGTGCCGGGTAATTTATACTCAATAAAAGAAGTAGTAGAAATTTCGATACCGGCAATGGCATTAATACCAATAAAAGAATAACTGTCTTCGCCGGCATGAAAGTCGGTACTTTCCAAAAGAATGGTATCCCTAAACCTGTCCCGCAGTCGCAGGTAAATACCCACTGGTGTGTAAACATCTGCAAGCAGTTTTTTGAAGGTGGTGTTTATGGCTATTTTTTTCATTTGTCTGAACGGGGATTTGGGTGGATTAAATAGATTTTTTGGATGTTAGGTTTGGATTGTATTTAGCATTCTCCAGCCTTTTAAATTCCAAAGAGATACCTCCAAAGTTTAATAATAATCCCACTTCAAGATTATACACTTCTAAATAATTCCTGGCTTGCGAATAATGTCCTTTTTCCAAAACCTCTCTTGCTTTAATTTCTACACTAATTACTCCTTCCACAAAAAAATCAACTCTTCGCTCTCCTATCTGTTCTGCATCGTAATATATTGGCATGTTAAATTCTCTTACAAACTGCAACCCTAATTTTCGCATTTCAATTTCTAAAGCCCTTTGGTAAATCACTTCCTGAAAACCATTGCCTAATACGGAATGCACTTTCATAGCTGCACCAATATTTTTTTTCGTAATATCCTCGTATTTAAATTGTGGCATACCAGTAATAATTTTTACACTTTAAAAATCCTTTTAATTCCAATCATCCACCCAAATCCCCGTTCAGACAAAAAACAAAAAACCCGGCAACTTGTGCCGGGCTTCAACTATTTTATATAATTACAATAGCAAAAAGGCACAATCATTTGATTATGCTCCACCACCAGCTATTGTTATTTGTGTTTATAATTTTCATTTACTGTGCAAATATGAAACAGATTTACTGAATAAAAAAATTTTTTACTAAATTGATTGAAATTTTAGATAATGATCATTCAACACAAACAAGAAGGCAGTAAAGGTAGTTTTTATGTTGAGGAGAATAATACCACGCTTGCCGAAATGACTTATTCAATGGCTGGTAACAATGTAATGATTATTGACCATACTGAAGTTTCGGATGCATTAAGAGGAAAAAATGTGGGCTACCAATTGGTGCATACGGGAGTGGAATATGCAAGAATGAACCATCTCAAAATTTTCCCATTATGCCCTTTTGCCAAATCGGTATTTGATAAAAAGAAAGACGAATTTGGAGATGTTTTAAGAAGCAATTAAGTTAACTTCAAACAAAATTTTAAAAATGAACCTTATAATATTCGGCGCCACCGGAATGGTGGGCAAACAGTTGGTTAAGCAGGCTTTACTTACAGGCCATCATGTAAAAGCTTTTGGAAGAAATGTTTTTACTGAATTAAATATGGAAGAAAAAAAATTAGAATTGATTAAAGGCGCTTTATTTGATGAAGGCGAAGTGAGTAATGCCATTAAAGGATGCGATGCGGTGCTTTCTGCATTGGGTGGTGGCTTTGATGGCAACGATAAAACCAGAACGCTGGGCATAAAAAACATTATTGCGCAAATGAAAAAAAATACTATAAAAAGAATTGTTGCCATTGGTGGATTAGGCGTTTTAAATTTTGATGAAACAACTTTATTGTTGGAGCAAGAAGATTATCCCAAAGAATATTTACCTGTTGGGCTTGAACATAAAAAAGCGTACGAATATTTAAAGGAAAGTGACCTGGACTGGACATTTGTTTGTCCGCCAAATATTATTGATTATGAAGTTACCGGTGTTTATATCACCAAAGCCAACTATGCGCCAGAGCCTAATAACAATAAAATTTATGCAGGCGACCTGGCGATGTTTATGCTGAATGAATTAGGAAAGAATGAATATGTGAAATCGAAAGTAGGAATTAGTAATTAAGTTTATTGGTTTAACAATTTTTATTTTTTTCACTTTTGGATGATTGAGAAAAAAATCGCTTCTATAAAAGTTCAATAAAGATACTCAGTACAAGAGTGCGACGCCAATGAAGCCACATAGTATTACAAATGACGGGTACAAAAAACTAAAACTAAAATAAATGAAAAAACTTTTATCTATTGTACTGCTTTTTGTTTGCAGCAATGTAATGGCACAGGATGCCATCAATTACCAAACCCCTCCAAAAGAAATTTACGACCTCGTTATGGCCAAGCCAACACCCGGCGTAAGTTTCGACAGTAAAGGGCAATACATGCTGGTACTCGACCGCAGCGATATGCCTTCGGTAGAAGATTTGGCTCAACCCGAATTACGCATAGCAGGTTTAAGAATTAATCCCAACAATTTTGCACCCAGCAGAAGCACTTACTTTACCAACGTTACTATTAAAGAAGTAAGCAGTGGAAAAGAATTTGCAGTAACCGGCTTGCCCACAAATTTAAAAGCAGGCAATTTGCAATGGAGCCCCAACGAAGATAAAGCAGCTTTTACCAACACCACCAACAGCACAGTAGATATTTATGTGATAGATATTAAAACACACAAAGCTGCCAAAGTAAATAAAGCGGCGGTTAATGTAGTGTTGGGTTCGGCCATTGACTGGATTGACAACAACAGTTTTTTATACAATGCCGTAAACAAACCATTAAGCATGGCACCTAAAAAAACAGCAGCACCCAAAGGCCCGGTGGTACAACAAAATTTGGGTAAGGTTGCTGCAAGCGCCACCTTTCAGGATTTAATAAAATCGCCTTTTGATGAAATGCAATTTGAATTTTATGCCACTTCTCAATTAATAAAAAATACCAATGGAGCTGAAACTAAAATTGCTGCACCTGCTATTTACAGCAGCGTATCCATATCGCCTGATAAAAAATATTTACTGGTGGAAAAAATAGATAAACCATTTTCTTATTTAGTAACAGCCAATGGTTTTAACAGCACGATGCTGATTACAGATATGAATGGCGGCATAGTAAAAACATTAGCCAAATTACCCAGCAGCGAACTGGCCCCAAGAGGCAACGATAATGTACTGAATGCGCCTCGTGGTTACAATTGGTTTGATAATGCGCCTGCAACAGTGCAATGGATTGAACCATTAGACAGCGGCCTGATAAAAAAGAAAATGGATTATCATGATGTGGCTTTTATTTTAGCGGCACCATTTACCGGCACGCCAAAAGAATTGGTAAAAACGCCGCAGCGTATGTACAACATTACCGATTTAACTACAGGTGCATTTTTTGTAACCGAAGGTTCAAGGGCTATGCACCGCCAAAAAATGAGCAAGCTTACTGCAGATGGAAAAATGGAAATATTGATAGACCGCAGTACAGATGATGCTTATAACAATCCCGGCACTCCCCTAACCGAAAAAAATAAATATGGCCGCAGCACCGTAAAAATAAAAAATGGCTCGCAATTATTTATGACCGGTGCCGGCGCTTCTGCAAAAGGCGACTTACCTTTTTTAAATACTTTCGACATCAACACCAAATAAACCAAACAACTCTGGCGCTGCGAAGAACCTTTTTACGAAACCGTAACTGATGTATTGGATTTTGATAAACTCATCATCGTTACCAACAAACAAAGCCAAACTGAACAACCTAATTATTTTTTACGCAACTTAAAAGATAACAGTACAAAAGCCATAACGGCTTTTGCCGATCCGCAACCCGGCATGCGTGGCATAGTAAAACAAAAAATTACTTACAAACGCAAAGACGGTGTGGACCTTGCTGCCGATTTATATTTACCAAAAAATTACGACGCAAAAATAGATGGTCCGCTGCCGGTGATGATGTGGGCTTATCCACGTGAATTTAAAAGTGCTGCCGATGCTGCACAATTGCGGGGCAGCAAATATACTTTTACCAGAGTGGGTTATGGCTCCATAGTTTTTTGGGCAACACAGGGTTATGCTATAATGGACAACACCGAGTTTCCCATTGTAGGCGAAGGCGATAAACAACCCAACGATAATTTTGTAGAGCAGCTTACCTGGAGCGCCGAAGCGGCCATAAATAAAATTGCCGAAATGGGTGTTGGCGACAGCAGCCGTGTAGCGGTTGGGGGCCACAGTTATGGTGCATTTATGACGGCCAATCTTTTAGCCCACACCAATTTATTTAAAGCCGGCATTGCCCGAAGCGGCGCTTACAACCGCAGCCTTACACCCTTTGGTTTTCAAAATGAAGAGCGTACTTACTGGCAGGCACCCGAAGTTTATTTTGCCATGAGCCCCTTTGCTTTTGCCAATAAAATTAAAACACCAATGCTCATGATACATGGCGAAGCGGATAACAACCCCGGCACTTTTCCTATACAAAGCGAACGTTTATACAATGCCATTAAAGGCCATGGCGGCACAGTGCGTTTTGTGCAGTTGCCTTTCGAAAGCCATGGTTATGCAGCAAGAGAAAATATTTTGCACATGCTTTGGGAGCAGCACCAGTGGTTGGAAAAATATGTAAAAAAAGGTGGAGGGATGTATGTGAAGTAGTACATCTAAATTATTATTTAGATTTTAATTGAACATTTTGATACCAGCTTTATATTTTCATAGCATCATCGTTGCGTCGCAATCCTTTCATCGGCATACCATTGGGGAACTTTTATTGCAGCGGAGAATATGTTTTATTAATTTGGCTAAAGCCGGAAAGAACTTTTCAACTTGCATCTCCAGCTAAAGCTGGAGGCAATTCAAAAACAGGTCCAATCTATTTATTGAATTCAGAAATATTAATGAGTCTGAAATGCTGATAAATTGCTTTTGAATTGCCACTGGCTTCAGCCAGTGGATAAAAGCAAAAGTGCAATGGGCTTTAGCCAAAAAAAAATCGCAAATAAAATTACAAGCAAAGAATAGATTGGATTGTAAATATAATTGCTTTTGAATTGCTTTTGAAATGCCACTGGCTTCAACCAGTGGGTAAAAGTAAAAGTGCAACTGGCTTTAGCCAAATAAAAAATCTCAAATAATCTTACAAACAAAGAATAAATTGAATTGTAAATAAAATTGCTTTTGAATTGCCACTGGCTTCAGCCAGATAAAAACAAAACATAAATATCTTTAGCCAAACAAAATATTGTCAAACAAAAATTAAAATATGCCTTTCATTAAAGTTTACATCCATTTTGTATGGAGCACCAAAAACAGAATTCCATTTCTTAATCCCTTAGAATTGAGAGAAAAAGTTTGGAACCACATAAAAGACAATGGAAAAAGAAAGGTATATTTATTGATTTTGTAAATGGCCATTCAGACCATTGTCATTGCCTTGTATCACTTGGCTCCAATCAAACCATTGAAAAAGTAATACAATTAATAAAAGGTGAATCAGCTTTTTGGATTAATAAAGAAACCTTAACGAAACAAAAGTTTGAATGGCAGGATGAATACTTTGCAGTTTCAGTATCTGAATCTGCAATTGACAAAGTAAGAGACTACATTAAAAACCAGGAAGAACATCACAAGCAGAAAACATTTCAATAGGAATATGATGAGTTTATCAGCAAATATGAATTTCAAAAGCTTGCAGGGTAGTTTAGCGAAAGCCAAAAGAACAAAATGTTAAATACAGGAACCAAGGCATAACTCAAAACTATACAACTTCACTACTTCTTCAGCCTTCTCGTTTTCGGCTTACCCTTTCTTTTATTCTTAATTATTTTTTTAATAAACTTTTATTAACCTGCTTCCCAAAAATATATCCAACACCACTACCAATTAATGTTCCAATTATTAATGCTGCAACACTGCTGCTGCCTATAAAATAACTGATCCCAAGCCCAATCAATGCAAAAAATATTACAGCAACAATAATTGACTGGTTGGTTTTTTTATGCTTCGCATGAGCAACGGGAGGTTTGTCATGGTGAGGTGTATGTTTGTGTGGGTGTCTGCTTTTAGATTCGGGCATAATTTTTATTTCAATGTACGATTTTTTGCAGGCTTTCCTGTTGTTTCAACAGTACGATTTAGCATTATAATAAAAACAATCAAAACACCGCAGCAGTAAGTTGCACATCCGCCAGCACAAAAGCTTTTTTATATTTTGCCAGCATCACTCCTGCTGCTGCATTTTTATGCTGTGCCAGCAAAGCCTGGTAAATGCCAAATAAAGCCCAACCATTTTCATTATTGTTCAGCAGGTCTTTTCTAAAAACTTTTTCGGCAGCTAAAGGTTCATTGGCTTTTAAATAAGCATTACCCAAATAATGTTTGGGATTTAATAACCAGTCCCTTGGTTCGGTGTACACCATATTTTCCTCGATAGCAGCAGCTTTTTCAAATGCTTTAACCGCAGTAGGATAGTTTTTTTCTGCCATAGCAATACTGCCTGATAAAATATTTTCTGCCACTATAGCACCGTCTATTGCAGGAGAAAAAACACCGAACGGAAGATATAACCCGGAGTCTTTCATGGCTGCCTGCATTTGCTGCAACTCGGTATTAGCTTCAGTAATTTTTAACTGGTGTGCCAATGCCATGCCTCTGCCAAAATGAAAAAGTATAGCCGCATAGATCATTTTGGTATCAGGCTGTTTAGCTCTTAACAATTCTTCCCAATTACCAAAGCGTATATTCACTAACGTGGGTACCATCAATATATATTGAGCAGCGGAGCCAAAAGGTGCCGGTGCCATTGAATAGGTTTCGGGAACACTTGCTGCTGTTTCTTTTGCAGATTGCATACTGTACTTCCTGCGTCCTGCAAGCATACCTACTGTTGTTTGCATGTGAATATTATGTATCACATATAAAAAATCACTGGCCGCAACAGGATTGTATAATGCAAAAACTTTTTTATAATCATTCAACGCTTTTTCATTTACGGTGACCCCTTTATTATACTGCCCGGTACGCAGGTAAATATGCGAAGGCATGTGAACTGTATGCGAAAGCCCTGGTGTAAGCCTGCCCATTCGATTGGCACTTGGTAAGGCTTTTGCAGCATAAGGCGATGGTTCCATTACATGAATATAATAATGGTTGGCACCGGGATGATCAGGCGATGTTACCAATAATTTTTCCAGTACAGTTTCAATTAATGGTGTCCATGATTTAGGTTTGCCATCAATATTCCATAAATTCCATGGATGCTCCAGCATCATTGCGTCGGCATACAAAGCCTGTGCATCTGCATTGCGTGAAAAATCATCGTACACCTTTTTCATCATTGCGGTGTATTGTGTATTTAGTTTTGCCCTGGTGGCATCAGCAGAGTCTGCAGTATATCTTACCGCCATCGCATTAATCAATGCTTTTTCCATAGCATTTGCTTTGCCTGATAATTGCAAGGCCATTTGTGTGGCTTGCAGAGCTGATGGCGATGCAACATAACCAAGGTCGTTAATATTTGGCCCGTAAGTTAAAGCCTGTGCCCAATACAATATGGCACAATCAAAATCAAACTTCGCCGCTTTTTTAAATGAAGCCATGGCCTCAATAATGTGGAAGCTGTAATACATATTGATACCCTGATTAAAATAAATTTGGGCACTATCACTTTTTGTAGAAATCTTCCAGCTGTATTTTCCTGTACCAGGTATGATGGGTATTGGTGTTTCTTCAGTAAGACTGTTAATCGATTCCCAATCGGGGCCACATGATATGGCAGTGCGCTTTTTATTTTTATCCTGTTGAAGTATGTTAGCTGCATTATTACTCTTGCTGCCTTTTATTATTTTTGAAGTAATGAAAGCCGTTGCAAATGCTGCAATAGCTAATAAGGTTAAATTCCGGAGCATAGCTGAAGGTTTTGGAAGTAAAAAATACAATTTATTATTCAACTACTGCAAATAAAATTCACCAAAAGCCAAGGTAAAATGACTGGCTATTTATTATTTCTTCTGCCCTCTTGTTTTAGGTTTGCCGTATTTCGCCATCATCCTGTCTTTTCTTCTTACTACAAAATTCACCTTGCTGTTCTTGGCAGATTTTTCATGAAAGGCCGGGCCCACTTCATCTTTTTTAGGAATTTTTACCTGTACCGGTTTCATGTAAATTTTAGGCTTCTCATCTTCGGTTAAAATTTCTGAGATAATCAATCCTTCCGGGAAAGCGGCTATTGGCACCTGGTAGTTCATTAAATTTTCTATAGCGTTTAAAAGTGGTTTTTCTTTTTCGGTAATAAAAGTTATGGCAATACCTTTTTTATCGGCCCTGCCGGTACGGCCAATACGGTGCATGTAATTTTCGGGTACGTCGGGAGTATCAAAATTAATTACGTGGGTTACTTCGGCTATATCAATTCCTCTTGCCACAATATCAGTAGCTATAATAAAGCGGTATGTGCCATTTTTAAATTGCTCAACCGTGTTAAAGCGGTGGTTTTGTTCTTTGTTGCTGTGTATCACACCTGCGGTACCCGGAAATTTTGTTTCTAATTGTTCGTACAAATCGTCAGCTAATTTTTTAGTAGCAGCAAATACCAGCACCTTAGTCATATTTTCATCTTCGGTTAATAATAAATGCAGCAGGTTAACTTTTGTGTAAAAGTTAGGCACCTGGTAACCGGTTTGTACAATATTTTCCAATGGCGTTCCCGTTGGTGCTGCTTCCACCCTTTCCGGTTCGTTAAAATAAGTATCAATTAAAGCTTCTACGTCTTCGGTAATGGTTGCAGAAAATAAAAGATTTTGTCGTTTTGCAGGTAACAGATCCAGGATATTT
>NZ_JANMUN010000277.1:0-8779 GCF_031391665.1 Ferruginibacter sp. | reverse complement strand
TGTTGAATGTTGAATGTTGAATGTTGAATGTTGAATGTTGAATGTTGAATGTTGAATGTTGAATGTTGAATGTTGAATGTTGAATGTTGAATGTTGAATGTTGAATGTTGAAAAAATCCGATAACGAAAGTAGTGGATTTTGATGGTAAATTCTTTACCAAAATTTTGTAGAAAAAAATAATTTTTGTGGAAGATAATGCCCTTAAATTTGTGCCAGATTGTTTGTCAATTTATCAGCCTTTGTTATAGTTGCACTTTTCAGCAGTGTGCCTCGATAACAAAGGCTGAGCCAATTTAGGTAAACAGCATGTTGAATTTTTTATGCCAGATAAGAGATACAATGCCTGCAAGGCAGTAGAGCGCCACAGTAATTGCCAACACCCATTTTATAGCAGCGCAAACTACCGTAATAAATGCAACGGCACCTGATAAATTACCGGATAAAGTAAACAGCATTCCTGCATTTTCTGCAATATCTAAAATGCCTGCAGCTATTGCGCCATTAGCAATTAATTTACCTGTGTTACTGTTTTTTATTTGTGCAATTTTTTTGCCCGTAAAAAATAAAAAGGAAGCGTAGAAAGCCAAAAAAATAAAATCGTAGTACGTATTATTTTTTGCAACAGTAATATTATCGATAGTGTTATTGGGTGCCCATGCCTGTACAACTGCAGCAGTTTTTACATTATTATAAGCAAATTCTAAATTTAAAATACCGATGGGGGTTGCAGCAGTTTTTAATGTGGTGCTGGTTTTACCCATTACATATATCATTATCATTGTGCCAACAAATAAAAAAGGCAGCAGTACTTTTTTCATTGGTTGAAGATAATGCGTTTTAATGTTTATTTAAAGCTCTTTCAATTGTATAAATTTAAAATATTGCAGCGAAGAATTATTGATTAATTAAATGACAGGTAACAAATCCATTAAAGCTATGGGTAGTGGCTCCTCCTCCAAGCCCTAAAGTTGAAAAAGTTTGATAAACACTAATCGTTGCAGGAGCAGATATATACACTTCTGCAGAAACTTTTTCATGACCAAAAAAAGTAGTATTTGATGCAGCAGAGGTTGAAGGTGTCATTATTTTGTCATCAATAAGTTCTAAAGAATTTGGTAATCCAAAAAACAACCATGCTCCATACAAAGGAGAGCCACTAATAGCCGAAGTAAAATCAATCCTTGCAAATACGCCCAAATCAAAATGGTACAGGCCCGAACGGTTAAAAGTAATACCTGATGAAGAGATAACAATATCTGCAGTATTTGTATTGTAATAAGTAGGGCCAATTACTGTAGTACCGCTAATGCCTGCAACACCAGAAAATTTTACAGCAAATCTTGTGTTATTTCCATAAGCAGCGTTTGTCCATGAAGGGTCTCCGGCTCCGTTAGAAGAAAGCACTTGCCCTGCTGCTCCGGAGTTTCCGTTAAGTTGCAGTTGACCGCCAATATTGGTATTGCCGGTTATTAATGCAGGGCCGCTAAATGTTGTGCCGCCTTCCGCAAAAAAATAAACAGCCCTGTTGGTAGCGTTGGTACCGGCGCCAACAAAAGTAAGTGCATTGGTGCCAAATGCGTTGTACCCAATTTTTCCTGCATTCATTTCTTTGCCCGCCACACCGGCACCAAGCTCAAATAAATTTAAGCCCTGCACTTTTACGCCACCGTTTACATGCAGTTTAGCAGTAGGAACAGCAATGCCTGTACCTACATTTCCATTGGGTAATATTACTAATGAGTTGGTAGCATTGTTAGGGCCAAAATCTGAGGATGATGAAAAGAACAACCCTTCTTCCCTTACACTTTTTATTGAAAAGTCCGTGTAAAAAGTGCCAAACCCATTGACTGTTTTGTTACTCAACTGTAGCTCAGTTGTATCTGAAGTGCTGTTTGAGCTCATCTTTAATGTACTTCTTAAAGGATTTTTTATTTCCAGTTTTTCTGTTGGGGTGATGGTACCAATACCTACATTTTGAGCCTGGATAAAAAGAGGAAAAAATAATACAACAAAGAGGTACAGTTGCTTTTTCATGTGTTTTAAATTTTAAGCAAGGTATAAAAGCAAATAACGCTGGTCAATTACACATTTGGGTGAGGAAATGTTTGCCATTTATTTTTTGTAAATAAATTTAGTAGTGAAAAATTACAACGCCTGCTGCCCCGGCAACTCCAACACCCGTTGTAGGTAAACCTATGCCACCTATTCCGCTTCCGCCACCACCACCAGGCTGTTTACCCTGCTCGGGCATTCCAATAAAATTTTCTGTTCCTGCTGTCATGTTATAAATTCTCAAACGGCCTGCACCGCCTGTGTTGGCAGCATTAGCTCCATTGCCTCCATTACCCTCAGCAGTTTCCTGGTAATTGGTTGCCCCAATAGAGAAAAAACGAAATTGTTTTGGCGTACCCAAACCGCCACGCATGCCCCAATAGTTTGTAAAACCTGCACTAACTGAGTAGTTGCCTCCACCACCATTAGTAATTACACCGCTTGATAACACTGAACCCTCACCTCCAAAAGCAGTAAGTGTAATTGCACCGGCAGTAATTAATGAATTGTTACCATTGGTACCGTTACTGCCGCCGGTTCCTCCACTGCCAACAGTATAATTAATTACATCGTTTTCTGTTACTGTAAAAATTCCCATTACATAGCCGCCTCCACCACCACCACCAAATGCACCACCACCTCCACCGCCGCCCCACACTTCAATCCAAACTCTTTTTACATTGGCTGGCACTGTCCAGCTGCCAGATGCTGCGGCAGTAAACGTTACCATGTTTTTAAAATCGCACATATCGCCCCAGCTTAAAAGTCCGCTGTTGTTTTTCATCAGCACCTGGTTGGGTGTGCCATCTGCCCCATTAGCTTTTATGGTGCCGGTTACATTTATGTTTCCATTTACATCTAATTTTTCGTTTGGGGTAGCAGTGCCAACACCTACATTTTGGCAAAAGGCAATGTTTGTGATAAAAATAAAAGAGGTAATAAATATTTTTTTCATGCTAAAATAATTTAGCATAAAATTCAACATTAAATTAAAGTTGTGCAATTACACATTCGGGTGATATTAATCCAGCATAATTATTTTATGCTGTAATGCTTTTGCAACGGCTTCGGTGCCGCAGTTTACATGCAGTTTGTGGTAAACATTTTGCAGGTGGCGCTTTACAGTATCTACAGAGATAGTACAAACATTGGCAATCATTTTATAAGAATTCCCTTTTACTAAAAGTTCTAAAATTTCTTTTTCTCTTTTGGTAAGATTAAATTTATTTTCCGTCACATTTTTTTTTCTGAAAAAATGAAATACTTTTTGCGCTACAAAAGGGCTCATGGGTACGCCGCCTTCCATTACTTCCTGCAGGCTTTGTATGAGTTGTACTGGGGCAATATTTTTTAATAAATAACCATCGGCGCCATTGCAAATGCTGTCGAATATGCGGTTGTCATCATCAAACACGGTATGCATTATTACTTTTACATCAGGTGTATGCTGCTTTATTTGTTTTACACCTTCAATACCACCAATACCCGGCATATCAATATCCATTATTACCAGTTCGGCTTTAAGCATATCAATACAGCCTACTGCATCATCGCAATTATCAAATGAACCTACTACGCTAAAATTCTTCTCATCATTCAATAATGTTTCAAGCGATTGCCGCAGCTTTGTATTGTCTTCAAAAATTAGCAGCTTGTAACTCATGATAGTAAAAGTAATACCTTAAACCAAAAAATGTGTAACACATTTGGGTAGTGCTATACCGGCATTATTAAATCAATAACAGTACCCTGTTGCGGAGCAGTAGTAATTTTTAATGCTCCTTTTAAATTAATGGCTCTTTGCTGCATATTATGCAGGCCATTGCCTTTTTTAATGGTATCAAAATTAAACCCAACACCATCATCTTTTATGGTAAGCTGCAATTTATTTGCAGCAGTTTGCAAAATGATTACTGCATTACCGGCTTTGGAATATTTAGCCAGGTTATTAACGGCTTCTTTAAAAAATAAATACAGATCCCTGCGCTGTTCCATGGGCAGCTTAAGCAATTTTACATCTTCAGGAAAATTAAGGCTGTATAAAATATCTTTTCCATCAAACATATCTGCCGCATATCTTTTCATCCTGATAAATAAACTTTCGGCATTATCGTACATGGGATTTATGTTCCAGACAATATCGCTCAGGTTTTGGCTGATGTATTGAATATCTTCCCCGGCTTTGTCTAAATATTCTGTTGATTTTTCAGGATTGTTTTTATTTCTTTTTGCCAGTTCGGTTAAAATATTAATGTTGCTTAATGATGCTCCTATATCATCGTGTAAATTTCTGCTGATATTATTACGCATAGATTGCAGTTTACTCAGTTGCTTTATACGGTAATTATAAAACAGGTAAGATAAACCGAGTAATGAAAAAATACAAAGGGTAATAAACCACCAGGTTAACCAAAATGGAGGATTTATTTTTATGGTTAACATTACTTCATTACTCCAAACGCCGCTGTTGTTCAATGCTTTTAAATGCACCACATATTTTCCAGGCGCAAGGCCATATAAATTAATTCGGGCATCCGGGCTGGTGGGTGTTTGTTTTAATTGTGTTAATCCATCTACCCAATAAATATAAGTGGTTTGCAAAGGGTACAGCCAATCCATTGCGGCATACTCAATGGTGATGTTATTTTCTTTGTAAGATAAATTAATTTCTTTTATTTTTTCCGGAAGAACAGTACCTGCAACAGCACTGTCGTTAATGCGGAGAGAAGAGATGCGTAAAAGTGGTTGCTGCGGTGTGGCTACTATTTCATTAATATCTTTTAAAATAAATCCGTTGGCCTGGTCAATGGCAATTTTATTGTCGGTTGTAATAAAAGTCGAAAGATCCAGGTAATCGTTTTCTATACCATCAAAGCGGTTGTACAGGCGCCAGTATTTAGCCTTAGGGTTAAACATGGCTAAACCCACGCCGGTGCTGGCCCATATTTTTCCGCTGCTGTCGCTGTTTAAATCATTAATGGCCATAGAGGGCAGCCCGTGATCAATATCATGATTGGCAAGAATATTAAAAAGGGAGCTGTGCATTACCTGTAAATTACTGCCGTTCGATATCCATAATGCATTATACCGGTTTACCGTAGCTGCTTTTATTGCCGCAGAGCCAAGAGAATTTTTATCTAAACCGGTTTTAAAAATATGGGTTACTTTTTTTGTAACCCTGCTGCAACTGAATATGCCATTTTCTGTAAAAAGAAAAACATTATCATCTAACCCTGCTTTAAATTGAACGGTAATATTTTTTCTTTGCCCTTTAAATTCCCGGTGCCATTGCAATGGGTATTGCTCAAATGTTCCGAGTGTTATATCACAATAAATAAAATAGTTTTTTGCAAAAGCCCAGATGTTCCCTTTTTTATCAGTAGCCAGATGTGTTATAAAATTTTTTAAAGAATCGGGTACTGGTAAAGCCGCCGCCGGGGTCGTAAACATTTTTGTTTCATCATCATAAATATATAAGCCATAATTTTTTTTAATTGCCCAAACTCTTTTTTTTCCGTCAATAATAATATCACTAAACAGGTTGTTGGTTGCGGGGGAAAAGTATTTAACAGGCAGTGCGGTTTTTTTATCCGGCAGTAATTCATAAATACCGTTTCCGAAGGCTGTAGAAATCCAGTATTTTTTTCGCCAGTCATCCCAAACAATACCTGTAAGAAATTTATTTTGTTTTGAATCGGTATTGTCGTAAAATTTTATATTGGTTTTTAAACGTTCAAAAGCGGTATGCTGCTGATAAAAATAATATTTACCACCAATAAAAATGCCTGCATCTTTTGTAATGGATATTCTTTGTATGCCCGGATCGGTATTTTTTGGCGCATAACTGTAATTGGTAGGGGTAATATCTTTTATTTTTTTGGTAACAGTATTGTATGCTGCAAGGCCTTTATCAAAACAGGCGAGGTACAAAATACTGTCGTTAATTTTTTTTATATCGTTTACCTGCAGTGGCATTGCCTTATCTGTAATGGTTGCAAATTGTTTTGTAATGGTATTAAATTGAATTAAACCCCACCCAAAAGATGCCAGCCATAAAATAGAATTATCATCAGTTTCTGCATCATTTAATAGGCCTTCATTTCCGTTAGGATATTTTAATCCTGATATGTATTTTGTAAACTGTTGGCTTGTTTTATTAAATGCAAACAAGCCATGAAACCCGGTACACCATAAAATATTTTTATCATTTTTATCCTGGCATATATCAGTTAAATAGTTATCGCCCCGTACCGATCCATCTTTACATTTATCTGGCTCAGGATAAAAAAGTTCAAAACTGTCTGCAGCATAATTGTATTTGGCTAAACCTCTTCCGGCGGTAGCAAACCATAATTCTTTATCTGTATCGCACAGCACATTATTTACACCGTAATACACAAAATTATCTTTGCTTAAAGTGGGATATTTTTTAAACGTACCGGTGTTGGAATTATAGCAGGTAACGCCATGCATAAATCCTGTCATCCACAGGTTATCATTTTTATCTTCTGCAAAACTTACAATAATATTATCCGAAGGAGAATTAGGGTTAGAGTGATCTGAAAAAAAATTTTTATAGCGCCTCCCGTCGAATCTTACTAAACCATTTGAAGTACCAAACCATAAATAGCCATTCTTACTTTGATAAGCAGAATAATTTAAGTTGGCAAAGTAGCGGCTCTCGGGCCCGTATGCCATAAATGGCCCCATTTGCTGCTGGGCATAAAGGCTTGTGGTAAAGTAAAAAAATAATATTAGCGCTAAAATTATTTTATACATCAATACTTTGTATAAATGCTGATTTTATAAACCTGCAAAACGGGTAGCAACATAATCCCAGTTTACTACGTTCCACCAATTGTCAACATAATCGGCTCTTTTATTTTGATACTTTAAATAATACGCATGTTCCCAAACATCCAATGCTAATAATGGGGTGCCTTTAATTTCACTAATGTCCATTAACGGATTATCCTGGTTGGGTGTACTGCCCACTTTTAAATTTTTATTGGTATCAGCATACAGCCATGCCCAACCGCTGCCAAACCTGTTTTTGCCAGCATCGCCAAATTGTTTTTTAAAATCATCAACACTTCCGAATGCCTTTGTTATTGCTACTTGCAAATTGCCCATTGGTTTATTGCCTTCCTGCTTAGGCCTCATGCATTGCCAAAACATTTCGTGGTTGTAATGGCCGCCGCCATTGTTACGCATTTTAGGTGTGTATTTTGAAATTTTTGAAAGCACATCTTCTAATGGCTTTGTAATATCAATACCTTCTGCTGCAGCAGCATCCGTTACATTTTTACTGTAAGCTGCTGCATGTTTGCTGTAATGGATTTCCATTGTTGTGGCATCAATTACATTCTCTAATGCATCGTATTTGTAGGGTAGGGGTTGCTGTTTAAAACCGGTTGAAGGTATAGTGGTTAAAATATTTTTTGCATGAGCGCAGGATGCTGCGAACGAACCTGCAGTACTTAATCCTATACTTAATGCAATAGTACCTTTGGCAGAATCGGTAATAAATTTTCTGCGGCTGTTTGATGTTGTTTTCATCATTAATTATTTTGGGGTGATTGATTATTTTTTTGCTCTCCTAAATGTACTTAAAAAAGGCTTTATTCTTTTAAAAGAACGGTAATAAAATTCTTTACTGAATAACTGGGAATCATGCATGGCTTTGTAGGTAAGAAAAATACCAACAGGCACCAGTACAAAAATGGCCAGCCACATTCCGGTAAAGGGAGTGGTAATTTCTTCCTTCACAAATTTTTCGCCAAACATATTAAGCAGGTGAAAAATTAAAAAGAAAATAATGGCTACTACAAGCGGCATGCCCAACCCGCCTTTGCGGATGATAGAGCCTAATGGGGCACCAATAAAAAATAACACCAGGCAGGCAAGCGAAAGAGAAAATTTTCGGTGCCATTCTAATTTATGAAACTTTATCTCATTTTTTTTAGCAGCTATTTCTGTGCCATTATTTTGAATGCTGCTCCGTAAATAATTGGCTGTGGTAATGGCCGATTCATAAACGGTAAGCCTTGCCGAATCGGGAATCAGTTTATCAAATTTATCAGCTTTTAAAGTGTCGATATTTTTTTTCCAAATGCTGTCGTTAATATTTATATAATGCAAATAGCCATTCAGTTCTTTATTCATTTTTGTTTTAAGAGAATCGCTGATGTACTTAATAGAATCTAATGAGTTACCCAACTGCCGCACACTCTTCATCTTAAAATTATTTTTATAAATATCTTCATTGGTGTTTTGTTTTTGCAACGTACTCAGATCAAACAATTTTTTAAACGTTTTAAACCCCATGCGTATAAACTCTGTGGAGGAGTCGCCGGAATTGCCTCTTTCAGTATAGCGGTAACCATTCTGTAAATTAAATTCTAAAAACTTTTTATCTTCCGATACGGTCATCACACCAGTTTCGGCAACAATACAATTATCCTGCAGGGAGTTGGTTTGTTCGTAAATCAACACATTGTGAATGGTTTTATTGTCTTCATCTTTTTTACCCACTTTAATAGCATACGTGGGTATATAGGTAAAAAAAACACCTTCCTTTAAATCGAACGCAGGCTTTTTGTAAAAAATATCGTTGTATAAGGTTACAAATTTTAATTGGGTGTAAGGAATAACATAATTGGCAAATAAAAAAGTAATACCACTTAATAAAATAGCCACAAATACTAAAGGCCGCATAAAACGTAA